>JAFSQZ010000186.1 GCA_017446355.1 Neisseriaceae bacterium | reverse complement strand
CCAACCACGCAAGCGAAATCATTGGGGTATTCGCTGTTTGCCAACACAATTTGTGGGTTTTCTGGCGCGAAATAATAGCTGTGGACAAAGTAAAAACGTGCATCTTGCGCCACGCCTGCAAATAGGGGGTGGTTTTGCGTTTGATGAACAGTATTCCAGCCCATATGTGGGACTTTTAAACGGTTGTTTTGTGCATCGCTTAAACCATCGTTAAAGCGTTTGACGCTGCCTGAAAACCAGCCTAAACCTTGTGTATTGCCTTCTTCGCTGCGGTCAAACAATAATTGCGCGCCAACACAAATGCCAAAAAAAGGTTTATTTTCTAATGCATTTTGCACAGCTTCACCTAGTCCACTTTGATTTAAGGCAGCCATACAATCTGGCATTGCGCCTTGACCTGGAAAAACCACGCGTTCTGCCGAGATGATTTCTTCGGCATTATTTGTGAGTACTATTTCGGTGGATACTTGTGCCATTTTTGCGGCGGCTTGCACCGATTTTAAAACGGAATGCAAGTTGCCCATACCGTAATCCACAATCGCTGTTTTCATTTTATTTCCTTTTCAGGCTGCCTGAAACGGCAACATCATAAACGTACTTCAATGCCTGCTTGCTGCATGGCTAATTTGGCTTCGTGAATACTGACTTCGCCAAAGTGAAAAATACTGGCGGCAAGTACAGCATCAGCTTTCCCTTGTTGCACACCTTCTATTAGATGTTGTACATTGCCTACGCCTCCTGACGCAATCACGGGAATGTCTACGGCTTCAGAAATGGCGCGTGTGAGCGGCAAATTAAAGCCCATTTTGGTGCCATCTCTGTCCATACTGGTGAGCAAAATTTCGCCTGCGCCACGTTTTTGCATTTCTTTTGCCCACTCAACTGCGTCTAAACCTACGTCTTTGCGTCCGCCGTGCGTAAACACGTGCCATTTTGAGTTGTCTTCATTGACGGCTTTGGCATCAATCGCGACGACAATGGCTTGTGAACCAAAAAAACCGCTGGCTTCATTGACCAATTCTGGATTTAATACAGCAGCGGTGTTGATGCTGACTTTGTCTGCGCCTGCGTTAAGCAAACGGCGAACATCTGCTACACTGCGCACGCCACCACCCACAGTAAGTGGAATAAATACTTGTGATGCCACGTCTTCAATCACGTTTAAAATGGTGTCGCGATAATCGGAGCTGGCGGTGATGTCTAAAAACGTGATTTCGTCCGCGCCTTCGTCATTGTAACGTTTGGCAACGTCTACTGGGTTGCCTGCATCGCGTAAACCCACGAAGTTTACGCCTTTAACAACGCGTCCTTTATCAACATCTAAACAAGGAATAATGCGTTTGGCTAACATATTTTTTCCTTTGATTGTGTTTTGACAAAATTTTCAGGCTGCCTGAAACTTTTTTCAGGCAGCACGTGAATTTCTCCTTCAATAGGATTTTGATTTAAACGTTCTATGCTTTTTTGTACATCTTCTTCACTGACAAAATGCAGATTTTGAAAACGATGATGTAAACGATAAACTTCATTCATTAAACCGTTTTCTTGAGCTTGTTTCAACATTTTCAGGCAGGTTTTGGCTTTTTGGTTGGTGTTCGCATTGATAATCAACAATGCTTGATTGGGGTGGTTTTTTGCCCACAAAAAAGCTTGATTTTGTTGCGCCATATTGTGTTGGTGTGCTACTAAATAACGTTTAAAATCAGTGTGATACACGCCATTTTTATCGGTGAGTAAAACATCATTATCTATATAAACAATTTTAGCATTTGGATACGCTGCCTGAAATTCGGCGATTTTTTGTTGCGCAAACGTGCTTTTTCCTGCGCCTTCGTGTCCACGTAATAAAATAAACTTTTGCATTTTCAGGCTGCCTGAAAAGGTAAAGCGTATGAAATAAATGTTATTTCTTTATGGGCGCGGAACAAACTGCTTGCCATTGATAATCCCAAATGGTATTAGAATCAAATTTTTCAACACGATTTCTTTTATCTATAAATTTATCAGTACTGCCATCTTTGTTCGTGTTGGTTGAAAGTAAATGTTTGATTGTTTTGTTTTTACAATCATATTGATCTGTGCTAATAGAATAGCGTCTGTTGCTGCGCTTTAAGCTTAAAAAGCCAGAAGTGTATTTTACTTTTGCTTCTCTGATGTTGTTTTGCTTATCTATCAAACGAATAGAGTCTAAATCAACGAAATATTCATCATTAAGACCGTAATAAGGGTGTTGTTCCCGTATTTTAAAAAGAAAATGCCAATTTTCTGCTAATACAGGCATAGCGAAAAACGATAACATAATGATAAAAATAGTTTTTTTCATGATTTAAACCCCTTGTTTTAAGCTGGCTTCAATAAAACCATCTAAATCACCGTCCAATACGGCTTTGGTGTTGCCGACTTCATAGCCTGTGCGCAAATCTTTAATGCGTGAAGAGTCCAAAACGTATGAGCGAATTTGACTGCCCCAACCAACATCGGACTTTCCATCTTCTAGGGCTTGTTTTTCTTCATTGCGTTTGCGCATTTCTAATTCATACAATCTGGAACGCAAGACTTCCATTGCAGCCGCTTTATTGGCGTGTTGAGAACGGTCATTTTGGCATTGCACCACAATACCCGTTGGCTCGTGCGTGATGCGCACTGCAGAATCGGTTTTGTTAATGTGTTGTCCACCTGCACCGCTGGCACGATAAGTGTCAATGCGTAAATCGGCTGGATTGATGTCAATTTCAATACTGTCGTCCACTTCGGGATACACAAATACGGACGCAAAAGATGTGTGGCGTTTATTATTGGAATCAAATGGTGAATAGCGCACCAAACGATGTACGCCTGTTTCGGTACGCAATAAACCATAAGCGTATTCCCCCTCTAAACGTAAAGTAGCTCGGTTAATCCCTGCAATTTCGCCGTCATCTTGTTCCAAAATTTCCACTTTGAAACCTTTGCGCTCGCCATAACGTGAATACATACGAAACAGCATTCCTGCCCAGTCTTCGGCTTCCGTGCCACCTGCGCCAGCAGTGATGTCTACAAAGCAATTATTGGGGTCGGTTGGTTGATTAAACATTCGTTTAAATTCCAAATCCGCCATTTGTGTTTCTAATTGCGCTACATCAGCAACAATTGCGGCAAAACCGTCTTCGTCTTGCTCTTCTACCACCATTTCAATCAATTCGCGATTATCGTTAATACCGCTACTGATGTTGTCCAAAGTCAGCACAATACTTTCTAAAATTTTGCGTTCTTTACCAATTTCTTGCGCACGTTTTGGATCGTTCCACAATTCAGGATCTTCAGATAAGCCAACGACTTCTTCTAATCGTTCTTTTTTACCTTGATAATCCATATACGTGCGAATGTCTTGATTGCGTTGCGCTAAATCGTCTAATTGATTGTTTAATTGATTAATTTGTTCAATTTCCATTTGATTTTCTCAAAAGTAATGTTTTCAGGCAGCCTGAAACGATTGAAAAAGTTTTCGTTATTGCATTATTGTATTTGCGTTACCAGGAATTGCGTTTCATTTTATCTAATAAGCGGCGGTCGCGTTTAGTGGGACGACCGTCAGGATATGCCGCACTGATGCGCGTGGCTTTATCCAATAATTGCTGTGCTTCGCGCTGGGACACAATTTTTTCATTTTCGCGATACAATAAACGCGCTTCTGGTGCAGGACGGCGTTGATGATTTAAGGCTAAAACCGTCATTTCATAGGGCAGGGCATTCAAGGTAAACGCGACCACATCGCCTACGACAATGTATTTACTGGTTTTAACTTTGATACCGTTTACACGCACGCGTCCTAATTCAATTTGTTTTTGCGCCAAAGAACGCGTTTTAAAAAATCGTGCTGCCCAAAGCCATTTATCTAGGCGCATGGTATGGTCTAATGTTTTTTCCATTTTGTTGCGTGAAACTTTTCAGGCTGCCTGAAAAAATTGTGCATTATAACATTGACAACTTTTAAACACTTAAAAAATGTTTGACCATTAAAACGCTATCTATTTTGAAATCGTTGAAAAACCTGTTTTTGCTACTTAACATCATTAAAAAACTTGTTGTTTTGAGTTTTTGTGGGAAAACGAAAAATCTCAATAGATTGAAACCTTTGCAAAACCCTACTTTGTACTATTCGTCATTTTGACCTTAAACGAAGTGAAAGGGAAAAATCTTTATAAAACAATGCGTGTTGCAATGGTTTTAGCATAATCAGTTTTACAGGTTTTGGCTTGAAAGAGTAGGGCAGCGGACTTATTTGATGAGATGACGTGAAACAAAAATTTTGAAAGGGGCAATAAAATGTTTGTTATTCAAACAGTGTTCCTGTTAAGTCATCTGAATTGAACGCATTAGAGATGGTGATGTCTTCTTCAACTTTGCAACAACAGGGCAAAATTTCATCGGATAATAAAAATACCATCGGAGGTTCAGGATAAGAAACGCTGCCTGAAAGTAATTTGACCCGACATAAACCACAATAACCTTGGCGACATTGATATTCAACTTTATGACCTGTGCGCTCTAATGCTTCTAATAAGGTTTCGTTTGGCTCTAATTGGAAACTTTTTTTATCTGTAACAACTCGGTGCATAATGGGATAAATCCGACTGGGATTATTTGTTATTTTGAACGAAGTGAAGAATCTTTCTATGGCAACAATATCAGGAAGATTCTTCATTTCGTTGTTTTTACTTGGAATGATGTTTGGCAAGGTTTTCAGGCTGCCTGAATGATTTAAAGAGAGAAATCTCCTAATTCATCAGCATCAATTTCAGCATTCACTTGTCCAATTAAGTAGGATGACATTTCGGTTTCTTGTGGAGCAACTTGGACATTGGCAGACGATAACCAAGCGTTAATCCAAGGAATGGGGTTTTGGGTAACATTGGGAAATGCCATAGGTAAACCGACACTACTCATTCGTTGATTGGTGATGTATTCTACGTATTGACATAAAATTTCTTTGTTTAAACCAATCATTGAACCATCTTTGAAAAGATAGTTTGCCCAATCTTTTTCTTGAGAAGCGGCTTTTTTAAATAATTCAAAACAGTCGTCTTGTAGTTCTGCGGCAACTTCTGCCATTTCTGGATCATCGTGTCCCAAACGCATTAAATTTAAAATTTGTTGTGTACTGTTTAAATGCAAGGCTTCATCGCGCGCAATCATACGAATGATTTTGGCGTTTCCTTCCATCAGTTTGCGTTCTGCGAAAGCAAATGAGCAGGCGAAAGAAACGTAAAAACGAATGGCTTCTAAAACATTGACACACATTAAACATAAATACAGTTTCTTTTTCAGTTCACGTAAAGAAATCGTAATGGTTTTGCCATTTATTTGATGTTCACCTACGCCAAATAGATTATAGTAACCTGTGTATTCAATTAAATCATCGTAGTAGCAGGCAATGTCTTCGGCGCGTGCCAAAATGTGTTTGTTTTGCACAATGTCATCAAACACAATTGATGGGTCGTTTACGATGTTGCGAATAATGTGGGTGTAGCTACGTGAGTGAATGGTTTCGTAAAATGACCACGTTTCAATCCAAGTTTCTAATTCAGGCAGCGATACCAGTGGCAAAAAGGCAACGTTTGGACTGCGTCCTTGAATGGAATCTAATAGGGTTTGGTATTTTAAATTGCTGATGAAAATATGTTTTTCGTGTTCAGGTAGATTGGCATAATCTAAACGGTCGCGCGATAAATCAATTTCTTCAGGTCGCCAAAAAAAAGAAAGCTGCGTTTCAATTAACTGTTCAAATACACGAAATTTTTGTTGGTCATAACGTGCCACATTTACAGGTTGTCCCAAAAACATTGGCTCTTTTAAGGCATTGTTTGGGGTTTTGTGAAAGGTGCTGTAATGCATCTGAATGTGTTCACAAGACATCACGTTCTCCTGATTTAAGCAAGACACGCTATTATAAGGTAACACAAAGTAATACAAAAGCGTACTTGATTTTAATGAAATAAAAGGCTGCTAACAACTTGCGTAATAACGATACCAACTTATTGAATATTGGGTCGTTTGCGACAGCAAACCGATGTTTAATCAGTTTACTTATCAATACGCATAAGTATTGCAGCCTGAAAGGATTGGACTTTTTGTAGAAAGATAAAGTAGCGGCATCTTTATGATATTGACGAAAATAAAGATGAGCCAATCAGTTTTTTTACATTCTTCCTAATTCGCGTTGCAATGCTTGAATATTTTGTTGTCTATCCAATACTGCATTTTCTAAACGGCGAATTTGATTAACATCACGCGATACGCGACCATCTGCTAAATTTTTTTGTGCTTGCGCCAAAGCGTTGCGTTCATTATTTAATTCTTGCTCTAAAATAGCGCGACGTGAATTGGTTTGCGTAGGATTGAATTTAGGTGCAACAGGGGCAGGAGCGGTATAAGCGGTTTGTACTGGACCTGCTTTTCTGGTGGGTAAGGCGGCGTGCGCGGTATTGGTTTTTTTGCTTGGTGCAGCTGCTGTTGCAGTACTTGATACGCTGGTACGTGGCACAACAGCAGTGTATCTACCAATTTTGTTGCCTAAATTGGCTTTGCCATGACCTTTTGATGGTGATGAAGTGTAGCAACCAGGACCACAGCTATACACTTCTGCATACGCTGCTGTACACATCATTAACATTACACTCATTAAAATTTTGCTTTTCATTCTGGTTTCCTTTAAGCAAGCAGGCTTTTGCCATCACAGATGCAGCAAATTATTTAATATTCAGGCAGCCTGAAACATTTGCGCGACTTCTTGCAATACGTTTTCTAATCGTTCTTGTTGCATTAGCCATTCTTCTTCTAAACTTGCTAATTTTACTTTAATTTCTGCCGATTGCGTTAGTACTTCTTGTAAACGTGTTTTATTTTCGGGTAAATAGGCATTTTCTTGTGCCAAAAATGCATCACATTGTTGTTGTTGTTGGGTGTATTGTTCAATGGATTTTTCTAATTTTTCAATGGTTTGCAGTATTGGTTTGCTGCGTTTGGCACGTTCTTGACGCAATTGAGCTTCTTGGCGTTTTGTGTCTTTTCGGCTTTGATTTTGCGCAGATGATGCTGGCATCAGTGTGGCATTTTCTTGCGCTAAACGATAAGCACGATAGTCATTTAAATCACCATCAAAAGTTTTCAGGCTGCCTGAATCAATGATTAAAAATTGGTCGGTTGTGGCTTCAATTAGGCTTCTGTCGTGCGATACCAAAATCAAGGCACCTTGAAAACTTTGTAATGCGACGGTTAAAGCGTGGCGCATGGTTAAATCTAAATGGTTGGTGGGTTCGTCCAAAAGCAATAAATTGGGTTTTTGCCACACCAACATTGCCAGTGCTAATCGTGCTTTTTCTCCGCCTGAAAAGGGAGCGATGTTTTGGGTTGCCATTTCACCAACAAATTGAAATCCGCCTAGAAAGTTACGAATATCTTGTTCTTTGGCATCAGGACTGAGTTTTTGAATATGCCAAATGGGGCTTTGGTCATCGCGTAAGGTGTCCAGTTGATGTTGTGCAAAATAACCGATATTGAGTTTTTCCGAAACGGTAATTTGTCCTGACAAAGCTTTCAGGCTGCCTGAAAGGGCTTTGATAAACGTGGATTTGCCTGAACCGTTTACGCCTAATAATCCATAACGTGCGCCATTTTCTAGTGATAAGTTGATGTTTTTTAATACTAAATGTTCATCGTAGCCTAAATTAACTTGTTCCATTTTGAGTAATGGATTGGGTAAGTAATCGGGCGATTCAAATTCAAAATAAAATTCACTGTCTAAATGTGCAGGAGCGAGTAGTTCTAGTTTTGCCAAAGCTTTAATACGACTTTGTGCTTGACTGGCTTTGGTGGCTTTGGCTTTGAAACGGTTGATAAAAGATTGTAAATGTTTGATTTGTGCTTGTTGTTTCACATAAGCGGCTTGCGCTTGTGCCAGTCGTGTGGCGCGTTCACGCAGGTAAAAATCGTAATTGCCACCATAGGCATTTAATTTTTGTTGTGATAATTCAAGCGTGTGCGTGGTGGTGGCGTTTAAAAAGTCGCGGTCGTGCGAAATAATGATTTGGGTACACGGTAAGTTGGCTAAATGTTGTTCCAACCATAATACGGTTTCTAAATCCAAATGGTTGGTTGGTTCGTCCAAAAGCAATAAATCTGCGCGACACATTAAGGCTTGCGCTAAATTTAAGCGCATTCGCCAACCACCTGAAAAGGCTTTTATGGGTTTGTTGTGTTCTTCTTGCGCAAAACCTAAACCGCTTAATAATTTTGCTGCACGTGCTGGTGCTGTGTAGGCATCAATTTCTTCTAATTTAGCGTGCCATTGTGCCATTTCTTCGCCATTATTGGTGTGTTCTGCACGTTTTAAGGCTGCCTGAAAACTTTGTAATTCTTCATCGCCTTGCAAAACGTAATCTAGGGCTGTGGTTTCCAAAGCAGGCGTTTCTTGGGCAACCGAAGCAATGCGCCAGTTTTTGGGCAACACAATATCTCCAGCATCTTGACTGATTTCACCTTTGATTAAGGCGAATAAACTGGATTTTCCTGTGCCGTTTTTACCAATCAAGCCCACTCGCTGACGTGGACTAATGCTTGCTTGAGCTTGATTAAGCAAAACTTTTAAACCACGTTGTAAGCTTAAATTTTTGATTTCTATCATTTCATACCATTTTTGAATATTCAGGCAGGGCAGATTAAAGTTTTAAGTGCAACACTTGTATTGAAAGAAAGGTGAGAAGTTGTAGGCTTAATGTTTTTGGTCAGAAAGTAACATTATGGCTTACAACCATCTCACCGATTTTAAAAAATATTGTGCTTAATAATCTATGTTTTTCAAAACATAATTTTTTGGTTCAATGTATTTGCCTGATTTGGTGTCAAAATTCATACGGAAAACTTGTTTGCGGTATTTTTTCTGTCCAGTATGACCGTCCACTGTGATTTGAATGGGATAAAAACCGCCGCTTGGCGTTTGATTACGCAAGATTTTGATGTTGCTGTCCAAGCTTTCCAAAGTATTTTTCACGCAATCTTTTTGGCGTTTAGGTTCGTCTTCGTAAAATTCACAGTTATCGCCGTACCAACCGTAATTACTGATGCTTGCACCCAGCCAGCTTACACCGATTTTGCGTCCGCCATTGTGGTGAAACAATACATAATGGCTGCCTAAAACGCCTTGGTGTACATCGCCGTGCATGGTCAAAAACCCCCATTTGTCTTTGCCAAATTCGTGGAATGTCCATTCTTCGGGCGCGTTGCCATACGAGCCAACATTTTCACGTGGTGCGCTAGCAAGTAGTTCCCAATCATTGCCTGATTTTTGTTTTAATACAAAAAATCCCGCCAAACCTGATAAAACGTGTGTGCCGTCTTCGCGGTTTTCGGTAAAATCAAAGTGGTTGCCTCTGTACAATAAATACATCAGTTTACCTTGCGCGGTGTCGCGAATTTTGCGTTTATGAAGACGCATACAATAATCGCCAGAATCATCATTTTGCACTTGATGGCATTGATTTTTTTGCGAATATTTAGGGTAGATTTTGCGAATAATTTGTTCGGGCGTTTGTGCGAAAACTGTACCGCTGAAAAGCAATAAGCTGAATAATAAGGTTTTTTGCATAATTTTCTCCTTTTCAGGCTGCCTGAAAAAATACATATTTTATTTCAGGCAGCCTGAATATTATGGGATATTATTAAAATATCGTTAAATATCAATATTTTGTGCTACTAATGCGTTGTTTTCAATAAAGGCACGACGTGGTTCTACTTCTTCACCCATTAGGGTAACAAATGTTTCATCGGCAGCAATAGCATCTTCAATACGTACGCGTAATAGTCGGCGAACATTTGGATCCATTGTGGTGTCGCGCAATTGTTCGGCATTCATTTCGCCCAAACCTTTGTAGCGTTGAATGGTTAAACCTTTTTGAGCGTTTTGCAACAATAAATCTAAAGCTTGTTCAAAATTGGCTACCTGAATTTCTTCTTGCTCACCTTTTTGCAAGGTAATCCCTTGTTTTTCATCAAAATCTTTTAGTGCTTCGCCTGCTTGTTGCAAAATTTGATACGATTTGCTTTCAATAAATCGTTGATCCAAATAAGAGATGACTTCATTGCCGTGCAATTGACGCGTGATTTTAATCAGTTGCGAGCCATCTTGTCGTGATACGTAATCCAGTTGTACTTCATTGCTGTTTAATACTTGATTTAAGGCAGCAATGCTGTCCAATACGGATTCTTGACTGGATAAATCAATGGTTTTCACATCAATCAATGCACGTAAAACACCTGCATCAATGACACGACTCTCTTCGGCAATGGTGTTGCGTGCACGCATAAATTTTTGTGCCACACGGTTTAATTCATCACTTTCTATGCTGTGGCTGCCTGAAACCAATTTTACTTTATCAGTTGCTAAACTTAATAAAAAGTCATCTTTTTCTTGTTCGTCTTTTAAATAACGTTCAATTTTACCGTGTTTGGCTTTATACAAAGGCGGTTGGGCGATGTAAATATGTCCATTTTCAATCAGTTCAGGCATTTGACGATAGAAGAATGTGAGCAACAATGTGCGAATATGTGCGCCGTCTACGTCCGCATCGGTCATAATCACGATACGATGGTAGCGCAGTTTTTCTAAATTAAATTCTTCTTTGCCAATGCCTGTGTTTAACGCTGTGATTAAGGCAGCGATTTCTTGGCTGCTCAACATACGTTCAAAACGTGCGCGTTCTACGTTTAAAATTTTACCGCGCAATGGCAATACTGCCTGAAACTTGCCGAAACGTCCTTGATTGGCAGAACCGCCCGCAGAATCACCTTCCACCAAGAATAATTCACATTTGCTTGGGTCTTTTTCCTGACATTTTGCCAGTTTGCCCAATAAACTTAAACCGTCTAACGCGCCTTTTTTACGCGTTAATTCACGTGCTTTACGCGCGGCTTCGCGTGCGCGTGCTGCTTCAACAATTTTGCCACAAATGATTTTGGCATCATTGGGATTTTCTTCTAAAAAGTCGTGCAAAGCTTGCGAAAGCACTTCGTTAATCACAGGAGAAATTTCACTGGACACCAATTTATCTTTGGTTTGTGAACTGAATTTGGGATCAGGCAGTTTTACAGACAATACGCAAGTCAAGCCTTCGCGCATATCATCGCCACTGGTATCAATTTTGGCTTTTTTGGCAATTTCATTGGCTTCAATATATTGATTGATGGTGCGCGTCATTACTTGGCGCAAAGCGGTTAAGTGCGTGCCACCATCACGTTGTGGAATATTGTTGGTAAAGCATTGAACAGATTCTTGATAGCTTTCGTTCCACTGCATGGCGCATTCCACAGTCATACCATCTTTTTCGCCCAAAGCATAAAAGATTTTTTCGTGCAACGGTTTTTTGCTGCCTGTAACATAGTTTACAAAACCGATAACGCCGCCACTTTCCGCGTAATTTTCGTGTTTGCCATCACGTTTATCAAATAATTCAATTTTGACACCATTGTTTAAAAACGATAATTCACGAATACGGCGTGCCAATGTTTCAAATTTATATTTCACTTCGCCAAACGTGTCTTCGCTGGCTAGAAAATGGACGCGTGTGCCGTGTTTGGTCGGCTCGCATTCTTTAACGACTTTTAAAGGTTCCACCGTTTCGCCACGATTAAATTCCACGAAGTGTTCTTTACCTTCGCGCCAAATCGTTAATTTTAACCAATCAGACAAGGCATTTACCACAGAAACGCCTACACCGTGTAAACCGCCAGAAACTTTATAACTGTTGTTATCAAATTTACCGCCCGCGTGCAAAATCGTCATAATCACTTCGGCAGCTGAACGCCCTTCTTTGGGGTGAATACCTGTTGGAATGCCGCGACCATTATCTTCAATTGTGATGCTTTCATCGGCGTTAATGGTAACCGTAATATTGTCGCAATGTCCTGCCAACGCTTCATCAATAGCGTTATCCAACACTTCAAACACCATATGATGCAAGCCAGAACCGTCTTGCGTGTCGCCAATATACATTCCAGGACGTTTGCGTACAGCCTCCAACCCTTCTAAAACCTGAATACTGCTTGCACCATAATCTTGTACTTGTGTTGTTTGTTCGCTCATAATTTTGTCTTTATTTTGTCTTTTTTCAAATCAAAAACATTTTCAGGCAGCCTGAAAACTCGTCAAAAAAAATCGTGTCATTATACATGAAAATCGTCTTTTATTTTCAAATTATCCCTAATGTACCGATTTTATGGGCGTGGCATACGTTGTCAAAAAAATATCCACAGAAATTGTGGATAACTTGTGGAAGAAAACAAAATAACCCCAAAAAAAGCCGATAAAACAAACCCAATACTTAAAATGGTTACTTTTTAAGCAGAAATAGTAAAATTTATTATTTTCAATAGGTTATATAAAAATAAAACTTGTCAATAGCAAAAAATTGCTTTTTTTTACACAAAAAAAGCAAGAAATATTTTTTCTTTTGTCAATGTGGATAAAAAAATAATTTCTTGCCGTTTTCGCTTGACAATTAACAAAAATACACAAATCTTTGGTAAATCAAACAGTAAAATTCATTCAGGCTGCCTGAAATATTGGTGCATACCTAAACTGGAAATATTGGTTGTGAAATAATGCCACAATGACGTTTTTGCAAATATATTTTTTACAAGATTTCAGGCAGTACAACAATTATTTAAAACGATGACGATAATTTAAATCGTGCTGATGATGAAAGTTAGACAAATCATTCAGGCTGCCTGAAACTTTTTGCAAAACGCGTTATTCTGACTCTGAAAGTAAGCAAATAATCTTTCTATAAAACAATGGGTTGAATGGATTTATTTTCTATGGAAAAAACAAAATAATGCGTTTTGCTGACGTTTTAGTTTCGTTGAGATAGCGTTTATTGTGATGGATACTTTACCAAGCATCACTTATTTAAAATGATGATGATGAAAATATGGGCAAAGTTTTTTATTTTTGGATTGTTTTAAAGCTATTAAATATTATTTATAAACAATAAGTTATAAAAATTCAGGCTGCCTGAAAAGTGTTGCGCTTGAAATATAAAAATCTTTTAGCTATATTTACGCCGTAGCTGCCTGAAAAGGCAGCTTTCTTTAACTAACACATCAACGGAAAATAACGGAGAATATTATGAGCCAAGCCATTGAACGCATTCGCCATCAAGGTTTACGTAATAAAGTAATGAGTGCCGAACAGGCAGCCGAGTTTGTTCAAGACGGAATGTTGTTGGGTATCAGCGGTTTCACAGGTTCGGGTTACCCCAAAGCCTTGCCAACTGCTATTGCTAATAAAGCAAAAGCTTTGCATGCAGAAGGCAAACCGTTTAGTGTTGGTGTCATCACAGGCGCATCAACAGCACCAGAGTGTGATGGCGTGTTGGCAGAAGCGAATTGTGTATCTTTCCGCAGTCCTTTCCAATCTGATGCAGGTATTCGTGGCGCGATTAACAAAGGTTTAACTGCTTATCAAGATATGCATTTATCTCATATTGAACAACAAGTACGTCAAGGCTTTTTTGGCGATATGCATATTGCTATTATTGAGGTAACGGGGATTACTGAAGAGGGTAAACTTATTCCTTCTATGGCTGTGGGTACCAATAATCAGTGGCTTAAATCGGCACAAAAAATTATTTTAGAAGTTAATGTAAAACAAAATCCTAAATTAGAAGGTATGCACGATATTTACTTTGATGTCGGTGTACCACCACATCGCAAAGTGATTCCTATTGAAACCGCCGATCAACGTATTGGTACACCTTATTTAGAGTGCGATTTAGATAAAGTGGTTGCTGTGGTGTTAACTGACGCAAATGAACGTAGCAATAAATTTGCAGAACCAGATGAAAATTCTAAACGTATTGCTGAACAAATCATTGACTTTTTAAATAATGAAGTTAAACAAGGTCGCTTGCCTAATAGCTTATTGCCTTTGCAATCAGGTGTGGGCAATGTTGCCAATGCTGTGTTAACTGGTTTGCAAGATAGCCCATTTGAAAATTTAACGGGTTATACAGAAGTGTTGCAAGACGGTATGTTGGATTTGATTTTAAGCGGTAAAATGAAATCTGCTTCTGCAACAGCTGTATCGTTTAGCCCAGAAGCTTTGCAACGTTTCAATGACAATATTGACTTCTTGCGCGATAAAATCGTGTTGCGTCCACAAGAATTGAGTAATCACCCAGAAGTGATTCGCCGTTTGGGTGTTATCGGTATGAACGCGATGATTGAAGCCGATATTTATGGCAACGTGAACTCTACGCATATTATGGGTAGCAAAATGATGAATGGTATTGGTGGTTCTGGCGATTTTACACGTAACGCACATTTCTCATTCTTCGTTAGCCCATCAGTTGCCAAAAACGGTGCTATTTCGTGCATCGTGCCAATGGTGTCGCACCATGACCATACTGAACACGATGTGATGTTTATCGTTACCGAACAAGGTTTTGCAGATTTGCGCGGTAAATCACCACGCCAACGTGCGCAATTAATCATCAATAATTGCGCACACCCAGACTATCGCGATATGTTGCGTGATTACTATGACCGTGCCGAAAAAGCGAGTGCCAGCGCAGGTACTTTGCAAACGCCACATTTGCTCACCGAAGCTTTGTCATGGCATCAACGCTTTTTAGAAACAGGCGATATGCGCATTAAATAATGGTTTAAAAATAATAAGCTGTCTGAAAATCATTATTGGATTTCAGGCAGCTTTTGTGTTGATGATTTAATCAGTGCCATTCAAAATCTGTGCAAAATGTACGTTTATTTTTGATAGAAATTTCTATTTGATAATTATTCTTATTTGCTTTATAATCCGTATCTTCAAAATTCAATACCGTTTCACTTATTTTCAGGCAGCCTGATTTTATTGAATAGAATAGAAAACAAAATATGAAACCGAAGCAGGAAAAAATCTTTGATGCAAGTGTATGGCTTTTTGTCATTGCTGCACATACTGTGGGTTTGTCGGCTATGTGGCAAAGCAAATCAGCAGAAGTAACGATTGGCGCATCTGTGTTAGAAATTGTGGATTTGGGTAATTTTCAGGCAGGCGTTGCTGAACAATCAGAACCGCCCGCTGCCGAAGTTAAGCCTGTGCTGCCTGAAAAAACTAAACCTGTTAAACCCATTAAACCTATTGAAAAAAAAAATCGTTGCTGTAAAAAAGCCTAATCAAAAAGCCGATATTGTGGTGAAAAAAGAAGAAATAAAACCCGAAGTAAAACCTGAACCGCAAAAACCTGTGGCAGAGGAAAAACACACACAAAAAGCGATTGAATCGTCTGAAAAAAACAGTACAAATAAAGGTTCTGGGGCGGGTCATTCAGGAGAAAATACTGGCGGAAATGTTGGTGCTGATGGACAAGGTGTTCGTCAAGGCGGCGCGATTGCGCCTACGCAAGCATCGCATATCGGCGGACATTTGCATAATCCAAAACCACCTTATCCACAACGTTCTATTGAAAACGGTGAAGAAGGTGCTGTGCGTTTGCGTGTGCGTGTGGAAGCAAATGGTCGTCCGTCCAAAGTGGACTTGGTAAAAAGCAGTGGTTATCCCGCATTAGATCGTTCGGCTTTGAAAACTGTACGCGAGCAATATCGCTTTACGCCTGCAACAAAAATGGGGGTAGCAGTTGCGTCAGATTATGTGTTCAGCATTAAATTTGAACTGCCATAATAATATTTCAGTTTGTTCCGTTTCAGGCAGCCTGAAACTTACTTTTAAAGAGGAAAATAATAATGACACACGTTTTATTGGGTAAAAATTTATTTGATATGTTGGTGTTTATGCTGATGGTTTTGGTTTCAGGGCAAACATTAAAAAACTTTTTTGTTTTCAAGCTGCCTGAAATGGGCGGATTTCATTTTATTGTCAGCACCAGTTTATCCATATCAATTGGATTTGCCATATGTTTTCTGATGGTGTGGCAGGGATTGAAGAAAAGCAAAAATCTCAATCCTAAAAAAGTAGCATTAGAGATGGCTTTTGTTGTGATGTTTTGTGAGTTAATAATGGTTTTGAGCAAAATTATCTATCTTAATGTACCTGAAAACGCTATTGAGCGATTGTTATTACTTATTGCTTTTGATTTATTCATAGGTATTTATTTTTTAGTTGCTTGGTTGATGAAAAAAAATGTTCAGGCTGCCTGAAAACAATTTGAAATAAGGAAAAAATAAATGAATCTTCAACATTTGTTCGCACAACAAGATACTGTTTTAACACTTACTTTTGCTATTTTAGTGATAATGAGCATACTCACTTGGGTGATTATTATTATTCGTTCGGTCAAATTATTTTTAGCCAAAAAAGCCAACCAACAATTTCTAAAAACCTTTTGGCATGCCAGCAATTTATCCGAAGCGATGACTTCTGTGCAAAAAATTGAAGCACCGATGACCAAAGTTGCCTTGCAATCGTATCGTTCACAACAACAATACCATGACCAAAAATACAGTCATCTGCATGATGCAGTACCCAAAAACGATTACTTGATTCGTCATATTCGTTATGCGATGGACAAAGTATTACGTCCATTTTCAAGTGGTTTAACGGCACTAGCATCAGTGGGAGCAACCGCGCCATTTATTGGATTATTTGGTACTGTGTGGGGGATTTATCACGCACTGATTAACATCAATACACAAGGACAAGTAACAATGGCAGCTGTTGCAGGACCTATTGGCGAAGCTTTGATTGCCACAGCAATGGGCTTGTTTACCGCTATTCCAGCAGTATTGGCATACAATACTTTGGTGCGACTCAATAAAAATTTGTCGCACGATATGGATAATTTTGCACACGATTTATACGTGCAATTATTGAATGTAAAGGACAAATAAAATGGCTTTTGGCAGTTTAAACAACAACGATGATGAAGTACCTATGGCAGAAATCAATGTAACGCCATTAGTTGATGTGATGCTGGTATTATTGATAGTGTTTATGATAACGATGCCTGTTTTAACGCATTCCATTCCTTTGCAATTACCTGTGGCGGCGCAAGAAAATCAACCTACACCACCTGAATTAAAAAAACCAGTGCGTTTGGCGATTAACCAAAATGGCGAATACTATTTGGACGAAAAATTGATTTCATTAGATGAACTCAAAAACCTTTTGCAACAACAGCACAAAGAAAATCCAGATTTAGTGCTAGCCATTGCTGCGGATAAAACCGTTAAATATGAATACGTAACCGATGCACTGCAAAGCGCACAACAAGCAGGGGTGAGTAAAATTGGTTTTGAAACAGAAGTGCAACACAGTGAATAATGTTCAGGCAGGATAAATCAAAGCTTTAAAAGCAACACTTGGATTGTAAACTGAACATTCCTGCAAAGTCTTTATTCACCATTCATTATGTTAAGCATCAGCAAAGAAGCTTGATAAAACAACACGATGAGCTATTTTCTTTTATTTTGTGAAATTCAGAATACCAGTTTTGCAGACATTTCAATTTATATCAGTGTCAAAAATTAAATTTTGCCAGCGTTTCAGTATGTTAAAATCACGCATTTTAGTTTAAAGAAAAGCGAAGAGATTATGAGCTTAAAATGTGGCATTGTTGGCTTACCGAATGTAGGAAAATCCACTTTATTTAACGCACTAACACAATCTGGAATTGAAGCGGCAAACTATCCATTTTGTACCATTGAACCAAATGTCGGCATCGTTGAAGTTCCCGATCCACGTATGAACGAATTAGCAAAAATCGTGAATCCACAACGTATGCAGCCTGCAATTGTAGAATTTGTAGATATTGCTGGTTTGGTGGCGGGTGCAAGCAAAGGTGAAGGTTTGGGTAATCAATTTTTGGCAAATATTCGTGAAACCGATGCCATTGTCAACGTAGTGCGTTGTTTTGATGACGATAATATTGTCCACGTTGCAGGCAAAGTAGACCCCATCGCTGATATTGAAACAATTGGTACCGAATTGGCATTGGCTGATTTAGCAAGTGTAGAAAAAGCCATTTTGCGTGAAAGCAAACGCGCCAAAGCAGGTGATAAAGATGCGCAAAAATTGGTCGCCATTTTAGAAAAATTGTTGCCACATTTAAACGAAGGCAAACCCGTGCGTTCATTTGGTTTAGACAGCGATGAATTAGCATTGATTAAACCTTTGTTTTTATTAACCGCAAAACCAGCGATGTATGTAGCCAATGTCGCCGAAGATGGTTTTGAAAATAATCCACATTTTGACCGTTTAAAAGATTTAGCAAATCAAGAAAATGCGCCAGTGGTGGCAGTGTGTGCAGCGATGGAAAGTGAAATCGCCGAATTAGAAGACGATGAAAAAGCAGAATTTTTGGCAGAAATGGGTTTAGAAGAACCAGGTCTAAATCGTTTAATCCGTGCAGGCTATGATTTATTGGGTTTACAAACTTATTTCACCGCAGGCGTAAAAGAAGTGCGTGCGTGGACAATCCATAAAGGCGATACTGCACCACAAGCCGCAGGCGTGATTCACACTGATTTTGAACGCGGTTTTATTCGTGCGCAAGTAATTGCTTACGAAGATTTTATTGCATTAGGCGGTGAAACCAAAGCCAAAGAAGCAGGCAAAATGCGTGCAGAAGGTAAAGAATATGTGGTACAAGATGGTGATGTGATTCATTTCTTGTTTAATGTGTGATTTTTTAGATGTTAAGTATACAGGCTGCCTGAAAATATTCAGGCAGCTTTTTATATGTTGTAGTGATACTTTTGTGAAAAACCAGTTGTAAACTTTTTACAGCTGGTTTTATTTATTGTAAAAGTCTTCTTTTTTTTGATGATTTGTTTTCAGGCAGCCTGAAACCTTTGTAAAACTTGTCAAAAGATGCTTCGCTTGCATTCAAAATGCTGAAAAATAGGGTTTTGCAAAGATTGTTGCCTGATGTTACGGTTATCAATAATGTTTAAGCCATTCGCTTATCCATGATGCGCTGCATTATATTTCTTCTCTAAAAATGAAAATAACCAGCTTAAACAAATCGTCATCATCAAATAAATAAACGCCACCACATAAAGTGGTTCTTCATAAATATAATAACGACCAGAAATCGTTTTTTGTACATACGCTATTTCTGCCACCGAAATAGCCGATAACAAAGAACTGTCTTTTAATAAAGTAATAAATTCATTCGCTAGAGGTGGTAGCATACGACGCAAAGCTTGTGGTAAAACCACAAAGCGCATCGCTTGCGGATAAGTTAATCCCAATGAGCGAGCAGCTTCCATTTGTCCTTTATCAATAGATTGAATGCCTGCACGAAAAATTTCTGTAATATACGCGCCAGCATTGGTGGACAACGCTAAAATACCAGCAGAAAGCGCACCATAGTTGCGGCGAAAATCTTGTGCTTCCATTCCGCTCATTAGCCAACCGTGTTCAGGGTGTACCAATAATGGAAACCAAACAAAATACCAAATAAAAATCTGTACAAATAATGGTGTTCCGCGAAATAAAGTTACATAAAGCAAAGACAATTGGCGTAAACACCAAGCTAAACCACGCAATGCAATGTTGCCTTTTTCAAAACGTAAAATTCGTGCCAACGCACCCAATAAACCCAAGAAAACACCAATTAAAATGGAAACAGCACTTACGCCTAAAGTGGTTAAAATACCGTAAAAAAACATTTCACGGTATTCATAAGTTTTGGGTAAAACAGAAGCGAACCAAGTTACTAAATCATTCATAAAATATCAACCATTTATTTACATTCTTTCAGGCTGCCTGAAAGATTATGGGTACAAGTATACACGCAATTGATGTCATCAAACATTTTCAGGCAGCATTTGTTAATGTTAAGCAAATAATCGCGTCAAAATTTGCTCAATTTCCGTTTTTACTTCCATTTTATCGCAAATATTATTCACCACCACATAACGCGATGGTGCATTTGCGGCACGAGTCAAATAAGCCGAGCGCACTCGTTCAAAGAATGCCCTATTTTCTTGTTCAAAACGATCTTTATCGCGTGTTTGTTCAATTCTTGACAATGAAACAGACAAAGGAACATCTAATAATATGGTCAAATCAGGACAAAAATCTTCTTGTACCAAACGCTCCAAACACTCAATTTTTTCCAAAGAAACACCGCGTCCAGCACCTTGATAAGCAAATGTTGCATCGGTAAAACGGTCGCTAACCACGTGTACCCCTTTTTCTAAATTGGGCAAAATAATTTCTTCTAAATGTTGCTGTCGTGCCGCAAACATTAACAAAGTTTCTGTCATCACCGAAATGTGCGTATGTTTATCCAACATTATTTTACGCAGTTTTTCGCCTACTATTGTTCCACCTGGTTCTCGAGTAAAATAAACAGGCAAATTTTGTTGCTCAAACCAATCGCGAATCACCGCTAATTGTGTGGTTTTACCCGCGCCATCAATCCCATCTAATGTAATAAACTTGCCTTTTTCCATTTTAGTAAACACCTTTTAAAATTAAAATATTTTATATAAATGAAATTGTAATCCATTGTGGCGAAAAATAGGGGATTCAGATATAATAACGCCATAATTTTCTCAACACCTTGTAAAGGATAAGTTATGTTTCCAGAATATCGCGATTTAATCTCTCGTTTAAAAAATGAAGATGCACACTTCTCTCGTTTATTTGATGAACATAATGAAATTGATGACAAAATCACTGGTTTAGAAAATAACCCAGTAACCAACTCATCAGCTGAAGAAGAAATTCACGAGTTGAAACAAAAAAAATTGGCTTTAAAAGATCAACTTTATGTTATTTTGAAAAAAGCTGCTGAAGAAAATAAATAATTTTCATCTATAAACCAAACCGAATGTTGATAAACATTCGGTTTTCTTTTTTACAAATACTGCTTGAAGCGATAAATCGTTAAAACAACCATCTAATTTTCAGTCAAGAAAATTTCAGGCTGCCTGAAACAATTATTTGTAGCCACTGTTTAAATGTTCTTTAAATTTTCCACGCGTGCGCACCAGTAACATTAATGTCTTTTACGCCTAAAAAATTTTTTAAATCAAAGTGGATAGTGTCGTCCAATTCCACACCGCGTGAAGTGATAAGAATATCGCCGATTTCTCCCGTTAAAGTTCGCAAAATTTTGCCTTTTAATTTGGGCATATCTTTTTCGTTAACAAAGTTGACAACAATTTCACTAAATCCCATACAACAGCCAGATGGTTCTACCACGCTGATTTCAATATGGGTGAGATTTTTTTGCTGCATATATTGTTTTAATTTTTCTGAATAGGTAATCTGCATTTAATTATTCCTGTAAAAAATGTTTGACCGACTATTTTAAACTGCTTTGAGTTGATTGATGCAATTTGCTCCGTTTAAACTGTATTGTAGTATTGTGTGATACAATTTGCCAATTTAGTTGTTTGTTTCTTACCGAGTTAAACGGCTTGATTTATCGCTTATTAAATTTTGCGACAAAGAAAATAATATTGTGGGTAATAAAAGTATGAGTAACAATGTTGTCTCACAGTTACTATTAGCATTTAGTCATCATTATGACACACAACAAAATTACCATTTTGCAGGTGAAACTTTTGCTGGCTATGGTGAGTTTCATTCACGTGGTGAAAAATATGTACTCATCAAAAAAGCGCAATTATGGGCAGCAGAAGCCCACGATTATCTGTTTATTCAATATGTGCCACATTTAACTCATCAAGTTCTGCAAGCCTTGATTGCGTTGCTGCAAACACAAGGCATACACAAAATTCAACCACACCCTGAACATATGCAAAGTTCTTTAACTTTAATTGTACTTACTGATAGGGCTGATGATGACGCATTATCTCTTTGTCGTAAAACTAAATTTCGTAAATCATTTCGTTTAGGGTGGTATGGTTGGGCTGATTTACGTGTTGCTGTTGTTGATATGACGGCAAAAAACGCGATCACTAACCGTGTTGGAAAAGATTTATTGCAATTTTTAACAAATTTTTTAACCACTGATATTGCTTCGCGTTGTATAAGGGGAAATTTATGAATGCAATGTTAATATTGATTATCGCAGTAGTTGCTTTGCTGCTGGGATATGTTTTTTATGGCGGTTATTTGGCACGACAATGGGGAATTGACCCTAAACGTCCAACACCTGCACACGAACAAGAAGACGGCAATGATTATGTGCCTGCGCCACCATATGTGGTGTTGGGACACCATTTTTCGTCTATTGCAGGTGCAGGTCCGATTAACGGACCGATTCAGGCAGCTGTGTTTGGTTGGGTGCCTGTATTGTTGTGGGTGGTTATTGGCGGCATTTTCTTTGGCGCGGTACATGATTTTGGCTCTTTGTTTGCGTCTTTACGCAATAAAGGACGTACTTTATCCGTTATTGTCGCCGAAAATATTGATGAGACGGCACGCAAATTATTTACCATTTTTTCCTATTTGGTATTGGTTTTGGTGGTTGGCGCATTTACTTCTATTGTGGCCAATACTTTTGCGTCTACTGCTGAAAAAATCAATGTTGCGAATGAGCAAACCGCATCTGTGTCGTTATTATTTGTTGTGGCAGCAGTGATTTGGGGCTTTGCTTTGCATGGTAGAAAATTATCAGCAGCAGTCAATATCGGTGTGTCGTTGGCTATTATCACAGCAGTGGTAACATTAGGCTTTTTATGGCACCCTTTCCAATTAAGTTATGAAACTTGGATAATTGTATTGGCTGTGTATATCTTGATTGCATCAGTTACGCCTGTATGGATTTTATTGCAACCGCGTGATTATTTATCCAGTTACTTGTTGTACGCCTTAATGTTATTGGCGATTTTCGGCATTATTGGTGCAAGTGTTATGGGTGCAGCATCACATTTGGAAATTCCTGCTTTTTCAGGCTTTATTACCACTAATATTGCGACTGATTCAGCTACAGGACAAGCCATTATGGAAAATGGTAAAGCGGTGGTTAACAAAGCTGCACAAGGTGGATTTTTGTTTCCTGCATTGTTTGTAACTATTGCTTGCGGTGCGATTTCGGGTTTTCATAGTATCGTAGCATCAGGCACTACTTCCAAACAGTTGGACAAAGAAAGTCAAGCACAAGCCATTGGCTATGGTTCAATGTTACTGGAAAGTTTATTGGCGGTTATTTCATTGATTGCCGTAGGTTTTGTATGGACAAAATATCAGGCAGGCGGTTATGCTTCACCAACTACGGTATTTGCGGACGGTTTATCGCAAATGATTGCCACTGTTCCTGGTTTTGCTAATGTACAAGATATTGCATATGCCTTGTTAATTTTAGCGGTATCGGTGTTTTGCTTAACTTCTTTGGATACGGCGACACGATTGGCACGTTATTTATTCCAAGAGTTTTGGATACCTGATGGTAGCAAAGAATATCCCGCATGGAAAAAAATCTTGGCGAATAAATACGTTGCCACACTGATTACGGTGGTTTTGGGCGTAGCATTAGGTATGGGTGGTTATACCTTGATTTGGCCTTTATTTGGTGCGGCAAATCAATTATTGGCTGTCTTGGCATTGCTTACTGTGT
>JAFSQZ010000185.1 GCA_017446355.1 Neisseriaceae bacterium | reverse complement strand
GCCTTAAAATTTATTTCAGTCTTGTCATGACAGTCGTTTTTTTGTATGGCATGTCTGTTTTCAGGCAGCCTGAAACTACTTAAATTTTACACCATTGATAAATTATTAGAAATCAAACGGTTCATACTGATTTGATTTTCAGCCGCTTCAATCGCTAATGCTCGGTGCAATGCTGGTGAAATGCGAATGTTGAATTTGCCACTGTATTGTCGTTCGGATAAGGATTGTGGTATGGGTTCGTTATTGCTGTGCATGTCGGCAATAATTTCATCAACCAAATTTTGTAATGCAGAAACAGCATCCGCTGGTGTATCCGCCAACCAAGATAGGGACGGGAATTCGGCACATAAAGCAACAAATTCTTGGTCTTCATCGCTCCAAAAAACACGGTAGGTGTAGTGGTTCATGATTTATGTCCTTTCAATTTATCAATCGCTGATAAAATTTGTCGCACTTGAATGTTTAATCTACCCTGCCTGAAATAATGCGTTTCAAAAAAAGCACACTATGCTTTATACATAGTGTGCTTTTTTTGATGATAAAAGGATAATAAATGCTTATAGATTATTTAGGTAATTCAGGCACGACTAATGCTTCGGCAGGAACTTCACCTGTTGTGCTGCCCAAGAATGCTACAATCGCGTCAATATCTTCTTTGCTTAATGTTTTGCCTACTTGTGTTTCAGCCATAACACGTACCGCTTCACCTAAATCGTTTACGCTACCGTTGTGGAAATAAGGTGCTGTTTTGGCAATATTGCGTAAGGGAGGTACGCGGAAGAAGTATTTGTCTTCTTCTTTTTGGGTAACCTCAAACACGCCTTCATCGTGAACTTCTTTGCTGGGAATATAATCCCAGTAAGGACCTTTTACTAAACCAAATTTTTGGAAAGAGTCGTTTGTTAAATTAACACCTGTATGACAAGTAATACAGCCATTATCCATAAAGGCTTTTAAACCACGTTTTTCTTGTGCATTCAAGGCGTTAACATCGCCTTTTAAGTAGTTATCCCAACGACTTGGTGTTAGTAAGGTACGTTCAAACGCGCCAATGGCGTGTGCAATATTATCAATGTTTACTTCGCCACCTTTGTCTGCATAAACGGTTTTAAAGGCATCTTTATAAGCTTGAATCGCATTGACTCTTTTTACAACTGCGTCTAAATCAGGCATTGCCATTTCTACTGGGTTAACCAACGGACCTTTGGCTTGTTCTTCAACAGTAGGTGCGCGACCGTCCCAGAATTGTGTTTTCAACAAGAAGGCATTTAAAGAAGTTGGTGAATTACGCGCACCAAATTGTTTGTTATGACCTTCACTGGTAGGTGTGTTGCGTGCATCTACACCATAGCTGTTTACACCATGACAAGTGTTGCAACTAATATCGTTACCCAAAGATAAGCGTGGTTCGTGATACAACTGTTGCCCTAATTTCACTTGTGCATCAGTGTATGTGTAAGCTTGTTTACTTTCTTCCAAAGTGGGCAAAGGTTTAAACATACTTTGTGCTTGTTGAAGCAGCGTTGCGTCAGCAGACTGTTCGGCACTTGGTGCAGGTGCAGAAGTGGGTGCTTGACTTTGGCTGGTGTTTTCAGGCTGGCAAGCAGTGAGTACAAATAGTGTTGCAGCAATTAAAGTCAGTTGTGTTTTCATGGCTGATTTCCTTGTGTTAGGTTGCCCCCCTTTTGTTTGTTGTTATTTATATACATACCCAACTTTTTAATTATTGATTTAAATCAATGTTTAATTTCTGATAAAATTTCACAAATTTAATCATTGTAAATTTACTATTAAACGGTCTAAATATTTTTTCGGTATAATCCAACTCATTTGGTAACAGATGAACAATATATGATGATTGAACACAAAGCTCGTAAACGTTTTGGGCAAAATTTTTTGCAAGATACGCGGATTATCAACGATATTGTATACGCTGTGCGTCCGCAGCCTGATGATGTTGTGATTGAAATTGGACCTGGTTTGGCAGCCATTACTCAACCATTAAGTCAGAAACTCAATCGTTTACACGTTTGCGAAATTGACCGCGACATTATTCAATACCTAAAAAAACAGTCTTTTGCGGATAAATTGATTATTCACGAAGGCGATGTTTTACAATTTGATTTTCGCAGTATTTCAGGCAGCAAAAAAATTGTTGGCAATTTGCCATACAATATTTCTACGCCGCTTTTGTTTAAACTTAGCCAAGTGGCTGATGAAGTGATAGATATGCATTTTATGCTGCAAAAAGAAGTGGTTGAGCGTATGACGGCTGTGCCTAAAACCAATGATTACGGACGATTGAGCGTGATGTTGCAATATTTTTTTGAAATGGAAAGCTTGATTGATGTGCCGCCTGAAAGTTTTACACCAGCACCAAAAGTAGATTCAGCAGTGGTGCGTATGATTCCAGTGTTGGGACGAATGGGTATTGCGGAAGATTTTAAACATTTTGAAAACTTGGTGAAACAGGCTTTTCATCAACGCCGTAAAACCTTGCGCAATAATCTTAAAGACATTGCCAGTGATGAAGATTTACAAGCAGTCGGCATTCAACCGCAACAACGTGCCGAAGAAATTGCGCCTGAATGCTATGTGCAATTATCTAATTATTTGATTAAGAAAAAATAAAATTGTTTGAAAAAACAGATTTGGGTTGTGTTTAAAATTTTTCAGGCAGCCTGAAACCTTTTACCAAGCCTTGTTTTAAAAATACTTAAAAACGAAAGAAAAGAAAATGACTGTTTCTAATCCCGATAAAGTGATGGTGCAATTTAAAAATGTTCACAAATATTTCAAAGATTTACATGTTATCAATGGTGTAAATTTAGCGATTAAACAAGGTGAAGTGGTTGTGGTGTGTGGACCTTCTGGCTCGGGAAAATCTACGTTAATTCGTACGGTAAATCAATTGGAAAGCATACAATCTGGAGAAATTTGGGTGGACGGCGTTAATGTTGCTCACCCTAAAACCGATTTAAACAAAATTCGTATGGAAGTGGGTTTTGTGTTTCAACACTTTAATTTGTACCCACATTTATCGGTTATGGACAATATTACGCTTTCGCCTATTAAGGTAAAAGGCATCAGCAAAGAGGTGGCAGAACAACAAGCTGTTGAATTATTACAACGCGTGGGTTTGGCACACAAAAAAGATACCTTTCCTACGCAATTATCAGGTGGGCAACAACAACGTGTTGCCATTGCGCGTGGCTTGGCGATGCAGCCTGCGGTAATGTTGTTTGATGAGCCAACTTCTGCGTTAGATCCTGAAATGGTAGGCGAAGTGCTGAAAGTAATGAAAGATTTGGCACAATCGGGTATGACAATGATGTGTGTTACTCATGAAATGGGTTTTGCACGTGAAGTGGCAGACCGTATTATTTTCTTGGACGAAGGACAGATTTTGGAAGACCGTTGCCCAGAAGATTTTTTCACCAAGCCAAACACCGATAGAGCCAAGCAGTTTTTAAGTCAAATTATGTCGCATTAAATCATTAAATAAGGTTTCAGGCAGCCTGAAAATAAATAAAAGCTGCCTGCAAACTATTTATTTATAAGTAGTTTTTCAGGCAGCTTTGCGTTAAGTCTTGTATGCTTTATTTATGATTTATGCACCATAAACAGGGTTTTTTGCACACAATGCTTGGGCAGCTTGTGCAACACGATTGATGGTTGCTTCGTCTTCTGGATTTTCCAAAACATCGGCTACCAAATTTGCCAATTCGCGTGCATCAGCTTCGCTGAAACCACGAGTAGTAATCGCAGAAGCACCGACACGAATACCGCTGGTTACAAATGGTTTTTCAGGGTCATTAGGAATAGCGTTTTTATTGATGGTAATGTGTGCTTTACCCAAAGCTTCTTCCGCTGCTTTACCTGTGATGTTTTTCGCACGTAAATCAACCAAGAACACATGGCTTTCGGTACGACCTGAAATAATACGTAAACCACGTTTTACCAATTCTTCTGCCATAGCAGCGGCGTTGATTTTCACTTGTTTTGCATATTGTTTGAATTCAGGCTGCAAGGCTTCTTTGAATGCTACGGCTTTTGCTGCAATCACGTGCATCAATGGACCGCCTTGTAGACTTGGGAAAATAGCAGAATTTAAAGCTTTTGCGTGTTCTTCGCTGCGACACATAATTACGCCACCACGTGGACCACGCAAAGTTTTGTGCGTAGTTGTGGTAACAAAATCTGCGAAAGGCACAGGACTTGGGTATTCACCAGCAGCAACCAAACCTGCATAGTGTGCCATATCCACAAATAAATACGCGCCAACTTTATCCGCGATTTCACGGAAACGCGCCCAGTCAATTTCCAAAGCGTAAGCAGATGCGCCTGCCACAATCATTTTAGGTTTGTGTTCCAATGCCAAACGTTCCACTTCGGCATAGTCCAAAACTTCGTTTTCGTCCAAACCGTAAGCAATAGCGTTGTACAATTTACCTGAAATATTGACAGAAGCACCGTGTGTCAAGTGTCCACCGTGCGCCAAACTCATACCTAAAATGGTATCACCTGGTTTTAATACAGATGCATACACAGCTTGGTTGGCTTGTGAACCAGAATGAGGTTGCACGTTTACATACGCTGCGCCAAACAATTCTTTTACACGGTCAATCGCTAATTGCTCTACAACGTCTACGTGTTCACAGCCACCATAATAGCGTTTACCAGGATAACCTTCGGCATATTTATTGGTTAATTGGCTACCTTGTGCTTCCATAACGGCGCAACTTACGTAGTTTTCAGAAGCAATCAATTCAATATGGTCTTGCTGACGCGCCATTTCTTTGGCAATTGCAGCAGCGACTTCTGGGTCAAATTTTTCAACGGTTAAACTTTTTGAAAACATTATTTACTCTTTTTGCAAGTGGTGGAAAAGGGCTTATTCTACTTTAATAAAAAGTTTTTGCAATGTTTAAAATCCGAGAACCTGTGTTCATTATTTTAATAGCCTGCTTTTATCGGCATTTTATAAGCCTACTGCGTTGGTTTTCCAAAACAATAGTCCTAATATTAGCTTGGAAAATCGCAGTGTATACGAAAAAATTATCAATAAAATCAAGCCATCAATATGACGAACACAGATTCTGAAATCTTTACTACTAGAAAAAGATTCAGGCTGCCTGAACATTGTTTTCAGGCAGCCTGAACGCTATTTTCAATATGGGTTTAATGTTTATTCAAACCTATTTAATCAGTTGTCTTAATTCCCCTTTGGTGTAGCGATTTGCCATTTTTTCCAAAGAGATGGGCGTGATTTTACTTGCCATACCTTCGCAGCCAAATGCTAAATAACGATCCAAGCAAATTTGTTTCATCGCAGCAATGGATTTAGCTAAATATTTGCGTGGGTCAAACTCGCTAGGGTTGCTGGCTAAAAATTGACGAATAGCACCTGTGCTGGCAAGGCGCAAGTCAGTGTCAATATTGACTTTGCGGACACCGTGTTTGATGCCTTCAACAATTTCATTAACAGGCACACCATATGTTTCACCGATTTCACCGCCATTTTCGTTGATGACTTTAAGCCATTCTTGTGGCACAGAACTAGAACCGTGCATCACAATATGCGTGTTAGGCAATGCGGCGTGAATTTCTTTGATGCGGTCAATACGCAACACTTCACCTGTTGGCGGACGAGTGAATTTATAGGCACCATGACTTGTGCCAATGGCAATAGCCAATGCGTCTACGCCAGTATCCTGAACAAAACGGCGTGCGTCTTCAACGCTGGTCAGCATTTGGTCGTGAGATAATTTTCCAGATGCACCAACACCGTCTTCTTCTCCTGCTTCACCTGTTTCCAAATTACCTAAAACGCCAATTTCACCTTCCACAGATACGCCACAAGCGTGAGAAAAAGCAACAACTTTTCTCGTAACATCAACATTGTATTCATAAGAAGCTGGTGTTTTACCGTCTTCCATCAATGAGCCGTCCATCATTACGGAGCTAAAACCCAGTTGAATAGAGCGTTGACAAACATCAGGCGATGCACCGTGGTCTTGATGCATCACAACAGGAATATGTGGAAATTCTTCTACTGCAGCCAAAATCATATGGCGTAAAAATGGTGCACCAGCATATTTGCGTGCACCAGCAGAAGCTTGAACGATAACAGGTGCATTCACCTGATTTGCGGCCTCCATAATGGCACGCATTTGTTCTAAATTATTGACGTTAAAGGCAGGCAAGCCGTAGCTGTTTTCAGCAGCGTGATCTAAAAGTTGGCGCATAGAAACAAGTGCCATTATGAACTCCTTCAATAAAATAATGGAAATAAACGGCGTGTATTTTACCGTATAAATTACAGAAAATCCTAGCGTTGTTTATACTTTTTGAATCAACACTTTTCGCAAGATTTGAAACGTTTTTAAATTCTTCTTGTTTATAAAAGACAAAAATCGTCCTTATTAATTATTATTTCGTTATTGCAAAGTCTTACGCAAGCAAGGCAGTAGTCATTTTCTAAAAATAATAGAAACCTTTTATTTCAGGCAGCCTGAAAGACAATAAAAATCAATAGGCTACCATTGAATTAAACAAAATGCGTAAAAAACACTTGTCAAAAAGGTTAAATTTTGTTTTAATACGCGCTTTCGCAAATTGCGAAAGCAGTTGGGTGATTAGCTCAGTTGGCAGAGCGTCTGCCTTACAAGCAGAATGTCAGCGGTTCGACTCCGTTATCACCCACCAGTTTTTTGATTATTTGTCTCTTTCATCCTTTCTAGGCAAATAATTGCGCGGTGGTAGCTCAGTTTGGTTAGAGTACCGGCCTGTCACGCCGGTGGTCGCGGGTTCGAGCCCCGTCCACCGCGCCAAAAAATAAAAACGCAACCTATGTTTTAGGTTGCGTTTTTTTCTTTTTAAGATGCTCAATGTATGATTGAAAGCTTTTGTAAAACTCGTTATTCTTTTTTCGCTACGTCAATGGTGATAATAACAAATGGAAACCTTTGCAAAACCCTACTTTGCACTACTCGTCATTTTGAGCGTTAGCGAAAAATCTTTATAAAACAAAGAATAAGATTCTTCACTTTTCTGCGAAAAGTTCAGAATGACAAGTTTTGCAAAAGTTTCAAATAGTAAATGAGTATTTTTAAAGGTTTTAAGCTGCCTGAAAGTGGTTTCGCGCAGATTTTAACGGATAAAGTTTCGCCAAAGGTTTGGGATTAAGTCATTATGTGTAGATGATGATGAATAACAAAATATTCAGGCAGCCTAAATGCTTGATGTAAACATTATAATGAAGTCTTTTCAGGCAGCAGGAATTACTCTAAAATGTGAAAGATTTATGCTTGAAAAGGGTTAACCATGAATGCAAAACAAATTCTAGACGAATTGGGTCAAAAAATCAGTCAAACAGTTGCCAATAGCCCCGTGAAAGATATTGAAAAAAATGCCAAAGCAATGTTTAGTGGCGCGTTGAATAAAATGGATTTGGTAACGCGTGAAGAATTTGATGTGCAACAGCAAGTTTTGGTAAAAACACGTATGAAATTAAATGAATTGGAAGAACGTTTTGCCGCTTTGGAAGCGCGTTTAAATGGTGAAACAGAATCAACTAATTCTGATAATTCTGAACAAGAACAAGTTGAATAATTTTCAGGCTGCCTGAAAGGGGTGTGATGTCTTTTGCTTTGGTGAATAGCCGTGCTTTATGTGGAATGAATGCGCCTTTGGTGGAAGTAGAAGTGCATTTAGCAAATGGGTTACCACAATTTAACATCGTTGGGCTACCTGATACAGAAGTAAAAGAAAGTCGCGACCGCGTTCGTGCAGCGATTATTCAAAGTGGTTTTGATTTTCCTGCGAGTAAAATTACTGTCAATCTTGCACCAGCAGATTTGCCCAAAGAATCTGGGCGTTTTGATTTGCCGATTGCGTTAGGTATTTTGGCTGCGTCTGGACAGCTTAACCCAGCGATGTTGCAACAATATGAATTTGCAGGAGAATTAGCGTTGTCTGGTGCGTTGCGTCCTATTCGTGGCGCATTGGCAATGGCGTGGCAAGGTGCAAAAGCGAAACGTGCATTTGTCTTGCCCAAAGAAAATGCACAACAGGCAGCTTTATTACAAGAAATTCAGGTTTTTGGTTGTGAAAGTTTGAATGAAGTGGCGGCGCATTTAAACGGTGTTGCAAAACTTGAACCGCTAAAAATAGAAAATACATTCAGGCAGCCTGAAAGTAATGCGTTGCCTGATATGTGCGAAGTAAAAGGGCAACATACTGCGCGTTTGGCTCTGGAACTTGCTGCGGCTGGTGGACACAGTTTGCTGATGATGGGTCCACCTGGAACGGGTAAATCAATGTTGGCGCAACGTTTGCCCAGTATTTTGCCTCCTTTGACCGATGAAGAATTGATTTCGGTTTGGGCTTTACGTTCCTTGTTGCCACAACATATGCAACGATTGGAACACAGGCGACCTTTTCGTGCGCCACATCATACAGCAAGCTCTGTTGCATTAGTTGGTGGTGGTTCAGACCCAAAACCAGGTGAAGTTTCTTTGGCGCATCACGGCGTATTATTTTTAGATGAGCTGCCTGAATTTGACCGAAAAGTATTAGAGGTCTTGCGAGAACCTTTGGAAAGTGGTGAAATCCACATTTCGCGCGCAGCACGACAAGCTACGTTTCCTGCACAGTTTCAATTGGTAGCAGCGATGAACCCTTGTCCGTGTGGTTTTTTGGGACATCCGAATAAACCTTGTCGTTGTACACCAGATAGCGTTCGCCGTTATCGCGAAAAAATTTCAGGACCTTTGTTGGACAGAATTGATTTAACCATTGAAGTCCCTGCCTTATCTGCAACAGAATTAACCGAAACAAAGGCTGGGGAAGAAAGTGCGCGTATTTTGCAACGTGTGATGGCAGCACGTGAGCGACAATATCAACGACAAAATAAAGTGAATGCACAATTGACCGCGCTTGAATTAGACAGTGTGGCAAAAATTGAGTTAGAAGCCAAAGAGACTTTGGCACAGATGTTGGAAAAACTATCCTTGTCAGCGCGTAGTTTCCACCGTATTTTGCGCGTAGCAAGAACGTTGGCTGATTTAAGCGGTGATGAGTTTGTTAAACGGGCACACATTTTGCGTGCTGTGGGATTTAGACGAGCATTGTGATTATTGATTGACTGTTTTTCAGGCTGTCTGAAAATAAATTTAAGGATTTTTTATGTATTTTTTTAAACAACAAGGTAAAGGATTGTTTACTTTTTTTGCAGGCATTGTATTGGCTTTAATTGCCGTGTTGGTAATGATGTTTGCTTTGAGAGGTAATGAAAAAGAAAATTTTAAAGATCCTGAATTGGCTGGTAGAGTGGCATCACCAACAGAAAAAAATGCAAACGGTGCTTCGCAAACAGAAACCTTAATACCTAATAATATAGCATCTGTTGCTTCTGCTGCGTCTTCGCCAGCAGATTTACAGGAAATATTACCTATACCTGCATCTGTTGCTGAACAATATGGCATTGTTAACAATGTGATACAGCCAGAATTTGATATTTCAGAAGCATCTGCTGTTGAATCAAAGATTACTCATCAAGGTAATCAGGTGTCTAGATCAGTTGTTGATAATAAAAAAGCAGAGTCAACTAAAAATACTATACAACAAACTAAATCAGAAGCTAACACAAAAATCAAAGAAAAAGAAACAGTAGAGAAAAAAATAGCAACAGCACAAACTGAAAAAACACAAACTGTTTCTAAACAGGTAAAACAAACCAGTAAAACACAACAAGCCGCTGCTGAACCAGTAAAAACGGAAAAAGCAACGAGCAATAAAAAAGGTTCCGCTGTAATTCAGGCAGGTGCGTACAGTAATAAACAAGCTGCGCAAGAACAACGTGCAAATTTGGCATTATTGGGCGTACACTCAAAAGTAGTTGAAGTGCAAAACAATGGCAAAACGATTTATCGCGTACAAACCGATGCATTAAGTAAAGAAGAAGTCAAAAAAATAGAAAAAACATTAGCTAATAATGGTATTAACAGTTACATTCGCCATTAAGAATAACAGAGCAAGGAAAGGTTTAAAATATGAAAATCAAAGCTTGGATTACGGCAGCAGTATTGGCATTAAGTAGTACTGGTGTATTAGCTGCCACCGAAGGTGTGGATTATGTGGTACTGCCCAAAACAATGCCACAAGTGCAAAAAGATAAAGTAGAAGTGTTGGAATTTTTTGCTTACTGGTGTACACATTGTCGCGATATGGAAAGTGTGATTGGTAAACACAGTAAAACATTTGCTAGCGATACTTATTTCCGCCGCGAGCATGTGGTTTGGGATCCTAAAAATGATTTAAATTTTGCACGTTTGGCCGCGGCGGTTGAATTGGCTGGATTGGGTAATCAGGCTAATCCTGCGATTTTTGATGCAGTGGTGCGTGATCGCATTAACTTGTCTAATAGTGATACATTGAAAGCGTGGTTGAATCAACAAACACAATTTGATGGCAAAAAAGTATTGGCGCAATTTCAATCATTTAATAGTCAAACAGGTGCCAAACAAATGGGTGAAAATACAGCAAGTTATGAAATTCAAAGTACACCAACTGTGATTGTTGGTGGTAAATACCGTGTTGAATTTTCAAAAGGTTTTGTTGCTGGTATGAAAACCATTGATGAATTAGTGGTTAAAGTACGTCAAGAGCGTGGTATGAAAGCACCTGTTGCAAAAGTGAGCAAACCTGTGCGCAGCAAGGGTGCGCGTTTGGTGAAACAAAGTATTCGTTAATTTTTTTCAGGCTGCCTGAATGAGCAATTGTTCAGGCAGCCTGAATATTATTGTGGTTTAGAATGGATTTTTTGATTATATTCAAAGCATTACTGCTTGGTTTGGTGGAAGGATTAACCGAATTTTTACCGATTTCCAGTACGGGACATTTAATTGTATTTGGTTCTTTATTGAATTTTAACGGTAAAGAAAATGTGTTTGAAATTGCTATTCAGTTAGGTGCTGTATTAGCTGTTGTTTTTGAGTATCGTCAACGGTTTATTCATGTACTTACTCATTTAGGCAAAGATGAAGTGGTGAATCGCTTTGTGATGAATTTGGCGATTGCTTTTGTGCCTGCTGCGGCAGTCGGTCTGTTGTTTGACGACTATATTGAACGCTTATTGTTTAATCCCATTAGTGTTGCCACAGCATTGGTGGTGGGTGGTTTGGTCATTTTGTGGATTGAAAAACGTGCAAAAAGTTTGCAACCACGCGTAAAAAATGTAGATGATATGCGTGCTAAAGATGCGCTAGCAGTTGGATTGGCGCAAATTTTAGCATTGATTCCTGGAACCTCTCGTTCAGGCAGCACTATTATGGGCGGTATGTGGTGGGGCTTGGAGCGTAAAACCGCCACTGAATTTTCATTCTTTTTGGCTGTGCCTATTATGGTGGCGGCAACAGGTTATAAGTTGCTCAAACACCGTAATGATTTTACCAGTGATGATGTGGGTTTGATTGTTATTGGTTTTGTGGCTGCATTTGTGGCGGCAATGTTGGCCATTAGGGTGTTGTTGAAATTTGTTGCAACAAAAAACTATGTGCCTTTTGCGTATTATCGGATTGTTTTTGGTGGCGTGATTTTGCTGACCTATTTTATGGGTTGGGTGAAGTGGAATTAAAAAGTTTCAGGCTGCCTGAAAGATAATTGCGGTCAAATGTGATGACTATTATTCAAATGTGGAATTTTAGGCACAATAGTTGCTTGGTTTGCTATAATGCGAAACTATTGTGATTCAAATTGGACCAATAATAAAGAGAAAGAATCAATATGAAGTTAACGGAAATTGTTGAAGTATTGGGTAAAATCAAAGGCGTGATTGCTGTTGCAGTTGCTGATTATCAAACTGGTATGATTTTGGCATCTCAAAGTAATGACCCATCTTTTGACTTGGAAGTTGCTGTTGCAGGTAGTGTGGGTGTGATGAGAGCCAAAGAAAAATTGATGGAGTTGGTTCTTGATGATGATATGATTCACGATATCCAAGTCAATTTTGGAAATGAATATGAATTGATGTGTCCTTGCCCATGTGATGGGTGTGAGCATTCTGATATGTTTTTCTATTTATGGGCGGATCGCTCTTTGGCAAATTTGTCTATTATTCGTCGTTCCTTGTTTCATGCGAGAACTTTAGTTGGCGAAAATTAAGTAACAAAAAATAAAAGCTGCCTGAATATTGTTTTTCAGGCAGCTTTTATTTTGATAAAAAGATTTAAGATGTTTTTCGTGTGGCTTATTCTCGCTCATCGCCGTCATCAACGCTGATATTATGGTCTACTTTGCTGCCTAAAAGTGGTTGAGCAAGTTGTTTGTTGGCGGATAAATGATTTAGGTAGGTTTCATCAATGTCGCCTGTGATGTAGTTGCCACTGAAACAAGAGTCATCAAAGCCTTGAATATTGGGGTTGAGTTTGATGATGACTTGTTTTAAGTCATCAAGATTTTGGAAGATGCAGGCATCGGCATTGATTTCTTGAGCAATTTCTTCGGCATTGCGCTTGTGTGCAATCAATTCTTCTCGCGTGGGCATATCAATGCCATATACATTGGGGAAACGTACTTCTGGTGCAGCAGAAGCGATGAATACTTTTTTTGCACCTGCTTCTCGCACCATATCTATAATTTCTCGGCTGGTGGTGCCACGAACAATGGAATCGTCTACTAACAATACATTTTTGTCCGCAAATTCACTGGGAATGGGATTGAGTTTTTGACGTACGGATTTTTTGCGTGTGGCTTGTCCAGGCATAATAAAGGTGCGACCGATGTAACGGTTTTTTATGAGACCTTCACGATACGGTTTGTTTAAGTGGCGTGCCAATTCCATTGCGCTGGGGCGACTGGTATCAGGAATGGGCATAATCACATCAATATCATCTAATTTAATGACTTTTTTGATTTTTTCAGCCAGCGTAATTCCCATATCTAAACGTGCTTGATAAATGGATACGTTGTCTAATACGGAATCAGGACGCGCAAAATAGACAAATTCAAATAAACAAGGACGCAAAGTGGCTTGTTGATGACATTGGCAAGTGTGTAGTGTGCCATCTAGTTCAATAAATATTGCTTCGCTTGGTGCGATGTCGCGTACTAATTCGTAACCAATGCTGTTGAATACAACGGATTCAGAAGCAACGCCGTAAGAAGTTTTACCATTTTCTTCTGATTTACCTAAACACAATGGACGAATACCATTTGGGTCGCGAAAAGCGACCATACCATAGCCTGCAATCATGGCAACGACAGCGTATGCACCACGCAGGCGTTGTTGTAGATGTTTTACAGCATTAAAAATAGCAGATACCGTTAGTTGATAAGGTGTGTCCGATTGTGTAACTTCTTTGCGTATTTCGTGAGCAAATACGTTGAGTAGTACTTCTGAATCGGAAGAAGTGTTGATGTGGCGCAGATATTGTCGTGATACATCAAGTGCTAATTCTTCGGTGTTGGTGAGATTACCGTTGTGTGCCAAGACGATACCAAAAGGGGAGCTGACATAAAAAGGTTGCGCTTCGGCTGGGCTGCCTGCATTACCAGCTGTCGGATAACGCACGTGAGCGATGCCTGCATTGCCATATAAATCACGCATATTGCGTGTACGGAATACTTCGCGCACCATACCTTTGCCTTTGTGCATAAAAAAGCTATTGTTTTGCGTGGTTGCAATTCCAGCGGCATCTTGTCCGCGATGTTGCAGCATTTGTAAACCATCATAAAGTAGTTGGTTGACAGGATTATGTGAAACTAAACCAAGTACGCCACACATAAGTTACTCCGATAAATCTGTTTTCAGGCTGCCTGAATCTGCAAATGCAGATTGTTTTTGTAAAAATTCAGGCAAGTAAGGTAATCCAAAAGAAGCCAGTTGTTCAAATAAAGGCGCGGTCTTTGCATTTTGCCAAGCATCGGTTTTGGGGAGTTTGGAAAATGAACAGACCAATACAACTAGTGTTACTGCTGCTACGCCTTTGATTAAGCCGATGCTTGCACCCAATAGGCGGTTCATTGAGGTGAGATTGATTTTTTCCAAAGCAAAATCCAGTAGATGAGCAGCAATGGTTAAAATGATGCGACAAACAATAAAACACAGCACGAAACCTGCCACTACGGCTAATTCGTGTGGTTTTAAGGTAGATAAAAAAACATCGGCAGCAAGTGTGGCAAAAAATCGCGCAAAAATTAATGCGATAATCCAGCCTAAAAGTGAAACCAGTTCTTGGATTAAACCACGATAAGTGGAAACTATTAAACTTACTAGAACGGTGCTGATAGCAAGTAAATCAAAAATGGTCATTATTATTTCCCAATAATCATACTTTGTAAGCCGTTGGCTTTCATTTTGTTGGCGGCATTTTGTGCTTGCGTACGATTATTGAAGTTTGTGGCTTGAACGCGATACATGGTGCCTGTGTTGGTTCTGACTTCTGTAATGGTGGCATTGAAGCCTAATTTTTTGAGTTTTTGATAGGCTTTGTCTGCATTAGCGCGTGCGCTAAATGAACCTGCCTGAACGGAAAAATGTCCAGAAGTTGTGGTTTTTGCAGTGTTGGTTGCTTGATTGTTTTTTGATTTGGCTGTGTTTGTTGTGGTTTTGTTGTTTGTTGTGGTTTTATTGTTGGTAACTGTGTTGGTTGTTGTTTTTGTATTGGTTTTGGGTGCGGTTTTTTGCGCGGTTTTTTGCGCAGTTTTTAAACGTTCGTTGCGACGTGCTTGCTGTGCTTTTTGTTGTGCAATTTTGGCATTTTGTACGATTTGTTGCTGCTGTTGTTCTTTGGCAATTTGTTCTTGTTCGTATGCAGGAATTGGCGCAGGTTCAGGTTGAACAGGTTCAGTCGCTACTTGACTAGTAGGTATTGTTTCTGTGTGAGAAGCGATGGTTGATGAAGCAATATTGTTGCTGGCATTTATATCGCTGGCTGCCTGAACATTAGATGCTATTACTGAATCAGTATTTACGGATACTTCTTCATTGGGAATGGCAACATCAGTAGTGGGTACAGTAGAAGCAGCATCAGGTGTGAATGATGCTGGCTGTGTTGTTTGTTCTGTGTTAACCAGTACGGGAGCGTTGTGTTGCATTGTATTTGTTGTTTTGGAGCGATTAGCGTTGGTGCTGGCGAGTATGGCAAATAAGCCGAGAATGGCTAATGCAATCGCACCTGCTCCAATCAAGCGTCTACGATTTTGTTTTTTGATGTTTTCGTATTCGTAGTCCAAATCTAGTTTTGGTGTGCTTGTTTGTTCGGTTTCTTTAATGGTAAAGGTGTATGATTTGTTTGGTTTGTTTTGTTCAGTCATGGTTTTTTCCCAAATCAAGAAGGAAGGCTGCCTGAATATTTGTTTCAGGCAGCGTTAAAGATTAAACGTGGACAAGCCAGTTGTTTTTGTCTTCTACTAAACCGTATTGAATATCGGTAATGGCTTTGCGGATAGCATTACCTTGCTCGGTGCTTTGAACCGCAATTTCTTTACCATCAATAACGAATGAAGTTACTGGCGAAATCACAGCAGCTGTTCCTGTTAAGATGGCTTCTGCACCGTCTTCAATCGCAGCTTGCATTTCTTTTACGGTGAAGTTTTTCTCGTTAATGTTGTAACCCATTTGTGCGGCAACTTTTAACACAGAATCACGTGTAACACCGTGTAAAAATTCATCGGTTAATGGTTTGGTGATGATTTCATTTTTGTAAATTAAAGCGAAGTTTGATGCGCCAGTTTCTTGTACGTCGCCTTTGGGACAGAATAAAACTTGGTTTGCGCCGTATTCTGCTTTTGCTTTCAATACCCAAGGCATTGCGGAAGAATAGTTGCCACCACATTTAACGCGTCCCATATGTGGCGCACAACGAATGTGTTCGGTTTCTACCAATAATTTTAAAGGTGAGCCTGCTTTGAAGTAGTCGCCAACTGGGGAGGCTAAAATATACAACATTGCGGTTTGTGATGGAGAACCAGCTTTACCAATAACGGGGTCAGTACCGATTAAAGTAGGACGTAAATATAAAGCAGCGGGGGTGTCAGGAATTTCATCGGCGGCGCGACGTGTTAATTCAATCAGTGCGTCTAAAAAGGCTTGTTCATCTGGAACAGGTAAACTCAAAATACGTGCGCTTTGTTGCATACGTTTAATGTTTTCTTGTGGACGGAACAAGACGATTTTGTCGCCGGCTTGGCGGAAAGCTTTTAAACCTTCAAAACATTCGCTGCCATAGTGTAAAGAATGTGCGCCAGGTGGAAGTGTTATTTCGCTTGAAGATTGCCAACGAGTGGCTTGCCAAGCATTGTCTTTATATTCTAAAACAGGCATTTGTGCATGAAACACGCTACCGAATACGGCTGGAACAGGGCGAGACATAAATATTTCCTTCTACTAATAAATAAATAGTTTGATTGATAAATGTTTTGCCACACAGGACAGGGCTGCCTGAACGCTAAACAGGAATTAGTGTTTGATTTCCAATGCTTCGGCAACGGTGTGAAATGAGCCAAACACTACAATTCTATCATTTTCATCGGCTTCCGATAAAGCAGTTTGATACGCTGCCTGAATATTTTCAAAAGAACGAATGGTATTGATGCCGTGTGCAGCCAGCTTGTCGCGTAGGTTTTCCAGTGTGCGAGAGCGCGGCACTGGCAATGGTGCAATCAACCATTCATCAAATTGGTCTTTGAGTAAATCTAACACGGTATCAATGTCTTTGTCTTGCAAAATGCTGAATATTGCAATGCGTTTTTGTGCAAAAGGTAAGGCAATTAAGCTTTGTCGCAAGGCGCGCGCAGCGTGTGGATTGTGTCCCACATCTAACACTGTTAACGGACGACCTGGCAAAATTTGAAAGCGACCAATGTTTCTTGCACGCAACAAACCGCGTTTAATCGCACCAATGTCCACAGGCAAACGTGTGTACAAACATTCAATAGCTGCTAATGCACAGGCTGCGTTATTCAGTTGGTAATTTCCACGCAAAGCAGGCATTGGTAAAGCATTGCGGTTACGTGTAGATAAGTTTGTTTCTTTCAGGCTGCCTGAAACGGGGTGAAAATGAAATGACCATTGTTGGTTTTCTAATTTGCTGATGGAAAAATCTTGTTTGAATTGTAACAAGGGCGTACCGAGATTTTGTGCGTGTTGTAACAAACTATTGGGAACAGGAAGTTGTGCGCAAACCGCAGGACGATTGGTGCGGAAAATGCCTGCTTTTTCAAAAGCAATTTCTTCAATACTGTTGCCTAAATATGACTGATGGTCTAAATCTATGCTGGTGATGACACAGCAGTCTGCATCAAAAATGTTTACAGCGTCCAAACGTCCACCTAAACCAACTTCTAATACCATTACGTCCACTTTTTCACGCAGAAAGATATCTACTGCTGCCAGTGTGTTAAATTCAAAATAGGTTAGCGAAGTGTCGCCACGCGCTGTTTCAATACGTTCAAAAGCAGCGATAATGGTTTCATCTGATACAGGTTCAGTATTCACGCAAATGCGTTCATTAAAATGTAATAAATGGGGGCTGGTCAGTGTGCCAACTTTAAAGCCTGCTTCGTGATAAATTTGCGATAAAAACGCACAAGTGGAACCTTTTCCATTGGTGCCACCAACAATAATGATGGGGCAATTAGGGGTTAACTGCATAAGATTTTTGACGTGATTGACGCGTTCAAGTCCCATATCAATCAAGCCGTTTGTATGTGCATTTTCTAAATGTGTGAGCCATTCAGAGAGGGTTTTGTTGCTCATTTTTATTTCCATTAGGAATGTTTTTAATCGCCGTAGAAAATTTCAAAAATGGGGTTTGGTGCAAATGTTATAAATTTAAATATTCAGGCAGCCTGAAAGAATGTGGCTGCCTGAAATTATTTCACCACTTTAACACTAATAATTGAAATGGGTTGCACGGGAACATCGGCGTGCATTAAACGGTAAGTTGTGGGTGTTTTGGCGATTTTTTGCACTATGTCCATACCACGTGTAACGCGTCCAAAAACGGCATAACCATAGCCTTGTTGTGTGGGGCTAGAAAAATCAAGAGCAGGATTATTGGCAACGTTAATGAAAAATTGACTGGTGGCTGAATGTGGGTCATCAGTACGCGCCATAGCGATGGTGCCTATTTGGTTTTTTAAGCCATTACTGGCTTCGTTTTCAATGGGTTGTTCGGTAGGTTTTTGTAGCATACTTTTATTGAAACCACCACCTTGAATCATAAAGCCATCAATAACACGATGAAAAATGGTATTGTTGTAAAAACCTTTGTTGGCATAATGGATAAAATTAGCAACGGTTTTGGGGGCTTTTTGTTCGTCCAACACCAATTCAATTTCGCCCATACTGGTGTTCATTAAAACTTTGGTATCGGCTTGGGCAGAGAAAGCCAGTAATCCCATAATGGTTGCGATTAAAATATTTTTCATCATTTTGACGTTTTCCTTTGCTTGAAAAAGCGTTGACGATTGCGATTTTTATTGAATTTTAAGACGTTAAAGTTGAGTGATTGTAACACTGTTTCACCAAAACCGTGCAATGATTTGCTTGTATGGTTTACTTATTTGGCAACATATAAAATAAATTTGACAAGCTTATGGGATAACACGGAAAATAATAGGGTCTTCGGCATTTGACCGATTTTGAAGGACTACCTTAAAAATATCATGTTTGAACTGTTTGATCAGGTATCTGTTGGCACTGTTTTTTTATTGTGTTTTTCTCTGTTTTTAATTCTGCTTTTTGAATTCATTAACGGTTTTCATGATACTGCTAACGCTGTTGCCACTGTTATTTATACACAGGCTATGCGTCCTGGACACGCTGTGGTTTTGTCTGGCGTATTCAATTTTTTAGGCGTTTTAAGCGGTGGATTAGCGGTGGCATACGCCATTGTCAATTTATTGCCCATTGATTTGTTAACATCAGGTGATAGCACGCATTTGATTGCAATGATTTTTGCGATTGTAATCAGTGCGATTATTTGGAATTTGGGTACATGGTGGTTGGGGCTGCCTGCATCAAGTTCGCATACGCTTATTGGCGCGATTTTGGGTGTGGGTTTAACCCACGCATTGATAACGCATATTTCGGTTATTCACGGCGTAAATTGGAGTAAGGCAGCGGATGTCGGTATGTCGTTATTGTTTTCGCCGTTTTTTGGTTTTGTGTTGGCTTTTGTGTTACTAACGGGTTTAAATAAATTTTTACCAGAGTTTAATATTCATCAAACGCCTTATCTACGTAATGATGTACGTGGCAAAAAACACCCACCTTTTTGGACGCGTTTTTTGTTAATTCTTTCAGCAGCTGGCGTAAGTTTTGCACACGGTTCAAATGATGGACAAAAAGGGGTTGGCTTGGTGATGCTTGCTTTGTTGTGTATTTTGCCACATCAATTTTTGATTGATGTAAACGCGAATAAATATGAAATAGAGCGTTCTTATTATGCGGCACAACAAATAAAAAATTATGTCCAAATCAATCAAAACGCTATTATGACGCAGTTTCCGCGTGAAGCGGCTTCTGAAAGTAAAGAATTTTGTCAGGTTGCTGATGTGGAAGTCTACGCAAATGGTTTGCAACAAGTCATTGATGCGCGTCCCAATTTAGCGGATATGGATAATGCCGAACGTTGGCAGATGCGTCGCCATTCTTTGTGCTTGGCTAATGCTGTGAAACAAATCGCCGATGCACCACAAACATCATCAGAACAAAATGCTTATTTATTGCAATTGCGTCAAGACCTGATTAAACCTGTTGAATACGCGCCTTTATGGGTGATTGTTGCCATTGCATCAGCATTGGGATTTGGCACAATGATTGGTTGGAAACGCGTGGTGAAAACGGTGGGAGAAGGTATTAGTCGTTCTCATATGAGTTATGCGCAAGGTGTTTGTGCACAAATGACAGCTGCCATCAGTATTGCTGCCGCTAATGTGTTTGGTTTGCCTGTATCCACTACGCAAATCTTATCCAGCGCGGTAGTTGGCACAGCAGTTGCCAATAAATCAGGCGTGAATACCGTTACCATACGTCATATTATTTTAGCGTGGTTGTTTACTTTTCCTATTGCTATGATTCTGGCTGGTGTGTTGTATTTTGTAATGACACTATTTATTTAATAAAGTATGTTTGATGAATAAGCCGTGAATAATCACGGCTTATTTTTGTTATGGTATTGATATGGTTAATACACAAAAAATAAAATTTTTTCTGACTGAATTTGTCTTTTTCGGCTTGAAAGAACTTCGTGCTTGTCTTTTTGCAGGGGCATTTTTTGCGGTTTTGTTTTTGTCAAAATTTATTGATTTAGGCGGTTTGCCAAGATATGATTTTTTGTTGGTGGCAGCTGTTTTAATGCAAATACTGATGCTTGTTTTTAGGCTGGAAAGTTTTAAAGAGCTTTGTGCGATATGTTTGTTTCACGTGATTGGTTTGGCTTTGGAAATTTTTAAAACCAGTCCTAATATTGCCTCGTGGTCGTATCCTGAATTTTCTTATTTTAGGGTGTATAACGTGCCTTTATACAGTGGTTTTATGTATGCGGCAGTGGGCAGTTATATGATACAAGCGTGGCGCGTGTTTGATTTGAAGCTTTACAAAATGCCACATTTTGGTGTGAGTTTGGTACTTTGTGTGGCGATTTATGCCAATTTTTTTACGCATCATTTTGTACACATTGATTTTCGTTATGTTTTATTGATGCTTGTGGTGGTCATTTACGCACGCGCATCAGTTGCTTTTACGCCGCGAAAAAATGAATACAAGATGCCATTGGTGCTTGCATTTTTCTTAATTGGTTTTTTTATTTGGATTGCTGAAAATATAGCAACATTTTTTGGTGCGTGGGTTTATCCCAATCAAGCAACAAGTTGGCATATTGTGGGCTTTGGCAAAATTTCCAGTTGGGTTTTGTTGGCCATTATTAGTTTTATTATTGTTGCTTTGTTAAAAAAATTAGAGCATCAAGTGAAATAAACCATCTTTGTTTAAAAGTTTTTTATCTAGGCTGTTTGAACCATCTAAAATAATTGATATTGTTAAGTTTGACAAAACTGAATTGTAGCAATCTCCTGACTACAAAGAGTAATACGTTTAAATCAGGAGATTGATACGTTTGCTTTAAGCAAACTTTGCAATGACATAATTTGTACAATTTCAGGCTGCCTGAAAGGTTTTGTTTGCTCTTTGTAGTGGTGAGATTGCTACTCCGTTTCACGGCTCGCAATGACGTGAATTTTTGAGCTTCAGATTAAATGGGGAGATTGCCGCCTTGCATTCGCAAGGCTCGCAATGACTGGGCTTTTCAGGCTGCCTGAATGCTTGGTTGGGGTGTTTTTAAAATGTTTGTTTTAAAACTGTTTTTAACTAACTGTTTTAAAACTGTTTTTTTAATGTCTGTTTTAAAAATACCAGTCTTCTTCATCTTCTTCGTCTTCGTATCGCCAGTCTGGCATTATTTCTTCAAGATGGTATGTTTCGGTTTCTTCTGGGTCTATGTCTTCTGTTTGTTGTTCATTTGTAGCAATAATGTTGGCAATGTCTTCATTGGTGAGTATGGAACCGTCTTGAAAGTGTAGTGCGTCTATGCGGTATTCGTTTTCTTCGTGAAAGTGGTTTTGTACGGTGATTTGGTCGTCGTTGGCTTTGGCCAAAATAATGAGATCTTGGTCTTGTCGGATGTAGGTGAAGTCGTTTGCGTTGCGCTCATCTTTAAATCGTATAATGTCGTTGCGCTGTTTACTGGTGTCGTGGTTGTTTATGATGTCTTGTCCAAAGTTGCTGTCAAATATGTAGGTGTCGTTGCCTAATCCGCCTTGTAGGTAGTCATTACCTGCCCCACCCCATAGTCGGTCATTGCCTTTGCCACCATAGAGTTTGTCGTTGCCCACTCCTCCGTAAAATACGTCGTCTCCGTCTTCTCCATTTAATATGTCGTTACCTGCGTTGCCGTTGAGTAGGTCGTTTCCTTCACCGCCTATTAGTGTGTCGTTACCGTTGCCACCGTGCAGTTGGTCATCACCTTTGCCACCGTCTATATAGTCGTTACCATTGTTGCCGTTGATTTGGTCTTCACCGTCTTTGCCGTAGATTTCGTCGTTACCTGCTAATCCACGAATGAAATTGTTTTGCTCATCTGCTATCAGTAGGTCTGCTTTCATTGTGCCGTCTTGGCTGCCTGAAAGGTATTGTGCGTTGTGGATATTTGGGTGGGTGATGTTGAGATGAAAGTGGCTGGTAACATTTGCGCCTTTGGGATCTGTGGCGGTGATGTTGAGTGTGTGGGTGCCGATGTCGTCTATGCTGGCTGTACCCGTTAGACTGTGGCTTTGTTCGTCGTATGTTAACCAGTTGGGTAGATTGGTGATGTGATAAGTGAGTGTGTCGCCGTCTGGGTCG
>JAFSQZ010000021.1 GCA_017446355.1 Neisseriaceae bacterium | reverse complement strand
GATTGCCACGCCTTGCGTTGCAAGGCTCGCAATGACGATGTAATTTCAGGCTGCCTGAAATAAATTTTTAACTTTTGTTTGGAGTATTAGAAATGAAATACAAATCTTTAATTGTTGGTGCTGTTGTTGCTTTGGCATTAAGTCCAATGGCTATGGCTGATAATGGAAAAGCCTTGTTGGAAAAAGGTATTAACGCCTATAAAAAAGGTGATTATGCACAAGCCGCACAAGCGTTTGAGCAAAGTTGTAATGACGATGTTGCCCCTGCTTGTGCTTTGCTTAGTGAATTGTATGATGAAGGGCGTGGTGTGCCACAAGATAAAAAAATGACCGCTCAATTACTTGAAAAAGCCTGTGAAGGCGAGTTTGTGGGTGCGTGCTTTAATCTTGGCGTGAAATACAACAAAGGCGAAGGCGTGAAAAAAGATAAGAAACGCGCCGCTGAATTGTATCAACGCGGCTGCGATCGCGGTGATGGAGCCAGTTGCCACAATCTTGGCACAATGTACTATGACGGTCAAGGTGTGAAAAAAGATAAAACCCAAGCACTTATGTTGTATGAAACAGCCTGTTCTAGCGAACACAAACAAGCATGCTATGATGTTAGTGTTATGTATTTGAAAGGCATAGGCGTGCGAAAATATGCAAATAAGGAAGCAATTGCAGCAAGATTTTCAAACAAAGGCTGTAAGTTAGGTCATCAAGGCTGCTGCCAATTATTTGAAGAAATTAAAAAGCGAAGTGAATCACCTTCTTTTTTCCGCTAATGATAAGGTGAAATAAAGAATAACTTGTTGTTTTGTAAATATTTTCTGCTTATAAATTGAGTTTGGCAGATGTTTGTTTCAATAAAAAACAGCGTGGGCAAGTTTGTTGCTTACGCTGTTTGTTTTGATTTTTAGGCTGCCTGAAACTGTTTTTCCATAAAAAAAGACGGTTTTTCAACCGTCTTTTTTTTTTCACAAAACAGTGTTAAAACAATGAATTAGTATTCAATCATCACTTTAATGGCTTTGTGGTCTGCTGCTTTTTCAAATACTTTGTAAGCTTCTTCCATTTCAGAGAATTTGAAGTGGTGAGTTGCTAATTTGCCTGGTTTTAATTTGCCAGAGCAGCAAGATTTGAGCAACATATCTGTGGTGTTACAATTTACTAAACCCATAGAGATGTTCATATTTTTAATCCACAGTTTTTCAATTTCTAAATTAACTGGTTGACCGTGTACACCTACGTTTGCCAAGCGACCGCCTTCTTTAACAATGCGTTGGCAAATATCAAATGTTGCAGGATAACCTACGGCTTCAATTGAGCAATCTACACCGCGACCGCCAGTGATTTTCATCACTTCTGCCACAGCGTCAACTTTGCCTGAATTGATGGTATGGGTTGCACCCATTTCTTTTGCCATTGCTAAACGGTTATCGTCCAAGTCAATCATAATGATGTTGGCAGGAGAGTATAGTTGAGAAGTCAATAATACTGACATACCAACAGGACCTGCGCCAATGATGGCAATGGTTTCACCTGGTTTTACTTGACCATATTGCACGCCGATTTCATGACCTGTTGGCAGAATGTCAGACAACAATACAGCAGTATCAGTGTCTAAATCTTCTGGCAATGGGAATAAAGAGTTGTCCGCCCAAGGTGTGCGTACATATTCAGCATGTGTGCCGTCAATCATATAGCCCATAATCCAGCTACCGCCTTCGCTTTGGCAGTGTGCATACAATTGTTTTTGGCAGTTTTCGCATTTACCGCAGTGTGCAGTACAAGCGATGATGACTTTATCACCTTTTTTCCAACGAGTAACGGCAGAACCTACTTCTTCCACGATACCGATACCTTCGTGTCCGAGAATTCTGCCGTTAAAACTGCCAGTTTTTTCTTTGGCTACTTGTTCAATTTCAGGGTTTTTACCATGCCAAATACCTAAATCGGTACCGCAGATGGTGGTTTTTACTAAGCGAATAATCGCATCAGTTGGTTCAATAATGGTGGGATTAGGGCGTTCTTCAAAACGAATATCGCCTTTACCGTAATAAACCATAGCTTTCATTTTATGACTCCTTATAATACCTATAAAGAAAATGACTACTTGAAGTAATCAGGGTGTATTGTGCTTTTTAGAATTTTTTACGTCAAATGATTTTTATTTTTTTTACATTTAAATTGACGTATCACAACAAAGCTAAACTTTTTTATGTGTGATTGAGAAAAATGTTTATTTAACACTTTGGTTAAATTTGATTTTTTAATTATTTATCATTCTGAATGATTGTCTTTATTGTATCTTGTAAAGCGATTTTTGAATAAAAAAATGCGGTTTGAGTAAATCAAGCATTTGGAAGATTAAAATGTTTCATAAATAAAAACAATTATCATTTGATTTATCAAATAAAGACTGATAAAATTGATAGTAATTATTATTTGCAACGAATAATGCAAAACAAAGTTATTGTTATTCGTTAATGTTTAGCTTGATAGTTAATACACACATTGGGGCATCACTATGATTAAGAAACGTTTTGTTTTAACCATATTATCTTCTTCTTTACTTTGTTCGTTTGCTTATGCCAATGAAGCGTCTGTTACCGAGTTGGAAAGTGTTACAGTAACCGCTACAAGGCTGCCTGAAACAATTTCTGACCGCAACATCAGTCAAGTTCAAACTGTTTCTTCGGAAGAATTGGAGCGGCGTGGTTTTTCTACTATTGGTGAAGTTTTGAAACACACTACGGGTGCCAGTATTGCGGGTTCTGGGACTTGGGCGACTGGTGTGGATTTGCGGGGGCAAGGAGAAGATCAGTTTGGTATGAATCCATCTGTGCGTGTGATGGTTGATGGTGTGCCTGTGAGTGTGAATAAATCGCACGGCAGTGTGAATTTAGACAGCATTATTGGCATTGACGAGATTGAGCGTATTGAAGTCTTGCCTGGTGGTGGTGCGGTGCAATATGGCAGTGGCACGCGTGGTGGTGCGGTGAATATTGTTACCAAAGGATATACCAAAGATAAACTTTCTGTTGCCACGCAGTTTCAATCGTTTGGACATGGTCAAAATGGCGGTAGTTTAACGATTGACGGTGCGAAAAAGATTTTTGATGGTTTGGCTTTGGGTGTGAATGCGGCGTTAAAAAATGAAGATGGTTATCGTGAATTTGTGAAAGACCGTGAAGCACGCATTAACACCAAAGCGTTTATTAAGTTTAATGAAAACAATCGTTTGAATTTGGGTTATGGTTACTTTAAAGGTAAGTACAACGGTTATGACAGTTTAACGGCAGAACAAGTTACCGAAAATCGCCGTCAAAATACGCCGCACGCCACTGAAATCATTCGTCGCCATCGTGCTAATGCGGATTTTACTTCGGATATTAGCGATAATTGGCAATTGACCGCAAATGTTAATTGGCGAAATGAAGAAACACCTGGTTCGTGGAGTAATTTTGCTGATGAAATTATTACGGTGAATGCTGGGGCAAAATTCAAATATGGTAATCAATCTTACATAACAGGTGGTTTGGTGCATGAAAATCATCAGGGCGATACGACTTATGTTTCAGGCAGCGTGGCAGAAGTCAATAAAAAAGCCAATGCAGTATGGTTGATGAATCATCATCGTTTTAACCCTTTGTTTTCTTTGACAACTGGCGCACGGTACGAAAGAACTAAGTATGCCTATAACTACAAGGTGAATACTGAGGGTGATAGCAATAATTACGCTTTTGAAATCACGCCGAAATTTCATTATTCAGACGATGGTAATGTGTATGGTCGTTTTGTGCGTGGCTTTACTACGCCTAATCCAGCTCAATTTCGTGGTACAAAATCCACTATGGTTGCGGGTTCGCCACGTCCGATGCAAACCTATTTCACAGTGGATTTAAAACCTGCGACCTTTAATACTTTTGAAATCGGTGGTGAGCATCATTTTGGCAACCATCAAATCAACTGGGCGTTGTTCCATACCGATACCAAAGACGATATTGTGCAAATTGGTGATGCACATGGTGCGTCTTATTATGAAAATATTGATAAAACAAGGCGTTATGGTTTGGAATTGGGAGCAAAACAGAAAATTGCTGATAAAGTTTCATTGTATGAAAATCTGTATTTAACCCAAGCAAAACGTCATTCTGGTGAAAAAAACGGTGAAAAAGTGCCGTATGTATCCAAAATTAAAGCCACAGCAGGTGTTGATGTGGCTTGGACGGAGCGTTTTAATACTTTTGCCGATTTAACTTATTACTCAAAAGCGAAAGACAACACGGGAGGCGACACCAAAGCGTATGCATTGGTGGATTTGGGTGCTAAATATCACTGGAATAAATTGACGCTAACAGGCGGTATTCATAATGTGTTTAACAAAAAATACTTTGCTTTTCAAGGGAATGCAACAGGTCAAGGCGGTGGTAATACTGCCTATGACCCTGCTGATGGACGCTCGTTTTATGTGCGTTTGAAATATGATTTTTAATTTTTCAGGCTGCCTGAAAACAGTGATAAACCAATATAAGGAAACCGAAAATGTCATTATGGCAACAATATCTTGAACTCAAGAAAGACCGTCATTTTTACCCTTTGGACGGTGCAAAAACCTTGGGCGTGAGTGAATTGGCGTTGATGCTGGATAACCCAAACTGTGTTTATTTAGGGCAGAGTATTGCCCATATTCGCAAAATTGTGCTGAAACTCAGAAACTTGGGGCTGGTGGAATGTATTGTTCGCAATGAAAACGCTGTGCATGAAAAAACAGGTGTTTATGAAAATGTAACACTCACCAACACAATGGGTTTGGCGTTGAATGTGGGCGAATTGGATTTGCGTATTTTTGCCAGCAAATGGGCGTATGCCATTGCTGTGAAAGACGAAATGCGCGACCCTGTTTCGTATTCCATTCAGTTTTATGATGAATTTGGGCGTGCCATTCAAAAAGTATTTTTGCGAGATGCTGAAAAAGTAGGGGAATGGCAAGCTTTGGTTGATGAATTCCGTGATGATAATAAACCGTCTGATTTTCCTGTAAAACCTGCCAAAGAGCCAAGAAACCGCCGTTTGTCTGCTGATGAATTAGCGAATTTTCATCAACGCTGGTTGGATTTGAGAGATATTCACGAGTTTAACAGTGTATTAGAAACATTCAATATTGACCGCATTGCCGCTTACGAACAAGCCCCAGAGCAATGTGCATTTAAAGTGGAAACAAACGCTTTTGAAAACGCATTTAATTTAGCCAAAGATGCTGGCATTGAAATAATGTTGTTTGTGGGCAATCGGGGCATTGTGCAAATTCAAACAGGCAAAATCCACAATATCGTCAAAATGCACGACTGGTTGAATATTATGGACAAAAAAGAAGAAAACTTCTGCCTGCATTTGAATCAAGCGAATTTAGACCAACTGTGGGTGGTTCGCCGTCCTACTCGTGATGGTTTTATTACTTGTATTGAAGGTTTTGATAAAGAACGAGAAACGGTGCTGATTATGTTTGGTCGCCGTCAAGAGGGTGATCCTGAATTGGAACAATGGACGGCAATTACCAAAAAAATCGCACAAAGTAGCCAAAACTGCAAAGAGGGTTGTTGGTGTCAATCGTAAGTTGTCTGAACTTTTTTCAGGCAGCCTGAAAGATGACTGTCATTGCGAGCGAAGCCGTAAGGCATAGCGTGGCAATCTCCTTGTTGTTTAGGCTAATTAAATTTTTCAGGCAGCCTGAAATAAACAGATTGGAATATTGATGAAAAAAATTATTTTATCTTTAACGATTGTTTTTTCTTTATCGTCTATCGCATTAGCAGAACCACAACGCATTGCGGTGTTAAGTGCGGATGTGGGCGAAATTGTGGTGGCGTTGGGGGAGAGTAAAAAAGTCGTTGGACGCGATCAAGTGGATAAAAATCCTGCCTTGAAAAATGTGCCTGTGGTGGCGATGCACCGTTCGGTTGCTGCGGAAACAGTGATGAGTGTGAAACCTGATTTGGTCATCGGTTCGTGGTCGGTGCAACCGCCAACAGTGTTTGAACAATTACAAAAAACAGGCGTGAAAGCCGTGAATGTGATGCCAGAAGAAAGTGTTGCTAACTTTGCTAACGGTATTCGCCAAATTGGTAAATTGATTGGTAAACCGCAACAAGCCAATAATTTGGCAAACCAGTGGCAAAGTGCGATGACCCCAAAAGCCAAAACAGGCAAACGCTATATTTTGTCGTATGACGGTTTATATGTGGCAGGACAAGGTACCGCAGGCGATGCAATGATTCAAGCCGCAGGTGGCATTAACGCTGCCAATGTGTCAGGTTTAAAACCTTTATCTCGTGAAGGTTGGCTTGCCGCAAAAGCCGATGTGATTATTATTGCTGAACACAATCTGAAACAAATTGGCGGGTTGAATAAATTTTTAGCACGTCCAGAAATCGCTGCTAATCCAGCAGCAAAACATCAAAAAGTTATTGCTTTATCTGCTAACGAGTTTTTACGTTATGGTTTGAATACACCAAAAACCGTTCAAAAATTACAAAATTTAGCAAAATAGAAATAATTGTTCACACACTGAAAGTTGAGAGGAAGTTGTAATGAAAGAAGTCAAAATAGACCAAAACATCAGCGCAGTATTGCAATTGTTGTGCGCTACTAGTGATTTATTGGATGAATTGGAAAAAGAAACTGGTGGCTATCAAGAAGAACAAAAAAATATTTGCCATCACATTATTCAGTTGCGGAATTTAGGGAAGAAAATCGTTTCCAAAAATCAACAAATCTCACAATTTGAAATGATTGAAATGATTTAGAAGATTTATTATGGACAAACAAAGAATTCAATGGCTGGATTGGTGTGGCAAAACAGGGAAATCTTTAAATGCAAAAAGTAGAAATTCTTGACCACTATATCGGCGAAATTGGCAACAACATTTTCAGGCAGCTTATGAAATGGCTTTGCAATGGGCAGAAAAAGCACAATACGGATTTTTTAAACAAAAAGCAGAAGCAATGCTTTTTCTTTG
>JAFSQZ010000184.1 GCA_017446355.1 Neisseriaceae bacterium | reverse complement strand
TATCACCAACATATCAGGTTTAATTTCATGAGCCAATCTAGATAGAAAATTCACTGTATTCCCTAATATAGAATTCATAGGCTCATCAATAAATTGATTGGAAAACAAATAATAATTTTTATAACTTTCTCGCAAAACCTCTTTATACGTCTCACCATACTGTCGCATTACATGCATGCCCGTAATTACCAAATGCAATTCCGTATTTTCATTTTTTTCAAGATAATTCAAGATGGATTTTAATTTACCAAAATCAGCACGAGTTCCTGTAATACATAAAATCTTTTTCATATTAAATAATAATTTTTATTTATCACAATGACAAATTGTACCACACTTTGTACAGTAGTAATTGTTTTATCGTTTCGGCGTAATAATCTACTACCAATCTCTTCTCAACCTCTTCTCCCTTTGCGAATATCGATAAAATAACGCTTGTCTCATTTAATCAAACCGCTGAAACAACATCAACATCTTTCACCCCCTGCAAAACCCTTTTAGTGTTGCTTATTGCCTCATTAAATTTAACAACTTATTGATTTTATTAAAAAAATGTTTGACGCAAAAACAGAAAAATATTACACTTCAATAAGTTACGAATATTAACAGGATTAAAAATGAGCATCATTCCGTGCATTTAGGTGAACAAAAAAAATCAACATTCACTCCAAAAAAAGGGAGTTTTCGCTTTATGCCCACAACACTCAACTCGGTTGTGAAAATTTTGTTTAATTGAAGAAGGAAGTATTTCCGATAACAAACACACCGTGATAAATCACGGCTCGCAATGACAAGTGTTTTTTCAGGCAGCCTGAAACACCAGCTGTCATTGCGAGCGAAACCGTAAGGCGTAGCGTGGTAATCTCCTGACTATTAAGAATGGATTTATTAAAATTTAGCTGCCTGAATTTAGGTCGTCATTGCGAAGTTTGCGTTAGCAAACTGTGGCAATCTCCTAATTGTTTAGGTTGATTAAACCTTTCAGGTTGCCTGAAAGATTAAATCCGTTCTCCGTAGTTTGGAGATTGCCACGAGTGCTACTCACTCTCGCAATGACAGTAGTTTTTGCTCGTCATAACGGTAGTTTTTAGGCGTTTTGGTGGTTTGAAAAACTGCCCTACAACTTTACTTGGTTTTCAGGTTACCTATCATCATTCCGTCCGTTGTGGTGGGCAAGGATGCCTACTCTACGATTGTTTTATTTTTTTAAACCTTACCAAAGCGAAATATTTGTTCAAAAAACAGGTTTATTCATTATTGTATGGCGAGATTTGATGATGATTAAATTTTGGTACAGGCTGAGACCTTTGCAAAACTTGTTATTCTGAACTTTTCGCAGAAAAGTGAAGAATCTCATTCTTTGTTTTATAAAGATTTTTCCCTTTCACTTCGTTCAAGGTCAAAATGACGAATCGTACAAAGTAGGGTTTTGCAAAGGTTTCAGGCTGCCTGAATATGCTTTTTCGCGTATAATCAGCGGATTTTTATGTTTATTTTTCAGGCTGCCTGAAATAGTTATTGATTATGAAACCCAGTATTTTAGCTAAATTACAAACTCTTTCTGAACGATTAGAAGAAGTTACCGCATTGCTTGGCTCGCCAGATGTGGTGTCGGATATGGAAAATTATCGTAAACTCAATCAAGAACACGCGGAATTAATGCCGATTGTGGCGGCGTATCAACAGTATTGTTTGGCAGAAAATGATTTGGCTGATGCGCAAGAAATGTTGCTTGACCCTGAAATGAAGGATTTTGCCGCCGAAGAAATTCAGGCAGCCAAAGATAAAATTGAAACCCTTGATTTTGAATTGCAAAAATTGTTGCTCCCCAAAGATGCCGATGATGATAAAAATATTTTTATTGAAATTCGTGCGGGAACTGGTGGCGATGAGGCGGCGTTGTTTGCAGGCGATTTGTTGCGTATGTATAGCCGTTATGCGGAACGTAATCGTTGGCAAGTGGAGTTGGTGTCGTCCAATGAAAGCGATTTGGGTGGTTATAAAGAAGTGATTGTGCGTCTAATCGGTCAAGGGGCGTATAGTAAACTGAAATTTGAATCAGGTGGACACCGCGTGCAGCGCGTACCTGCCACAGAAAGTCAAGGTCGCATTCATACTTCTGCGTGTACGGTTGCTGTGATGCCAGAGGCGGACGAGTTGGAAGATGTGCAATTAAATCCTAATGATTTGCGCATTGATACGTTCCGTGCCAGCGGTGCTGGTGGTCAACATATTAACAAAACGGATTCGGCTATTCGGATTACGCATTTGCCAACAGGTATGGTGGTGGAATGTCAAGACGGTCGCAGTCAGCACGCGAATAAAGCGCAAGCAATGAAAGTGTTGGCGGCGCGTTTAAATGATAAACAAAAACGTGAAGCCCACGCCAAAGAAGCAGCAGAACGTAAATCGCTGATTGGTAGTGGCGACCGCAGCGAGCGTATTCGTACTTATAATTATCCACAGGGACGCGTTACCGACCATCGCATCAATTTAACTTTACATAAATTGGATTTTGTGATGGACGGCGATATGGAAGAAATCACTTCCGCATTGATTGCCGAACATCAAGCCGAACAATTGGCTGCGATGAGCGATTAAGTTTTGACACAAACCACGTGCCAATCAATATTCAGGCAGCCTGAAAAGAAAAAACATAAAACGTTATGATGAAACAAATGGAAAAGTTGTTTTTCATTTACGAATACAAAAACAAAATATTCAGGCTGCCTGAAACACAATAAGGAAATACATTATGAGCATTATTATTCATACGCCAGAAGAAATTGAAAAAATGCGTGAACTTGGTCGTCTTGCTGCCGAGGCTTTGGATTATATTGGCGACTTTGTGAAAGCGGGCGTTACCACCAATGAATTGGATAAATTGATTTACGATTATCACGTGAATGTGCAAGGGGGTTATCCCGCGCCATTGCATTATGGTGAGCCACCTTATCCAAAATCGTGCTGTATTTCTGTGAATAACGTGATTTGCCACGGTATTCCCAATGATAAACCGCTTAAAGAAGGCGATATTCTTAATATTGATGTTACCATTAAAAAAGACGGTTTTCATGGTGATTCCAGCCGAATGTATGCCGTTGGCAAAATCTCGCCACAAGCACAACGATTGATTGACGTTACTCACGAAACAATGATGGCTGGCATTGCTGCCGTTAAAGCTGGGGCAACATTGGGTGATGTTGGTTATGCTTGTCAAAACGTTGCAGAAAATGCAGGTTATTCAGTGGTGCAAGAATTTTGTGGACACGGTATTGGACGCGAATTTCACTGCGCACCACAAGTTTTGCATTACGGTAAACGCGGCGAAGGTGTGAAACTTAAAGCAGGTATGATTTTTACGATTGAACCGATGATTAATCAAGGTAAACGTCATCTCAAAATTCTCAATGACGGCTGGACAGTGGTTACCAAAGACCGCAGTCTTTCTGCACAATGGGAACACGAAGTTTTGGTAACCGAAACAGGTTGCGAAATTCTCACTATTTCACCGCGCACAGGTCGCCCTTAACCTTTCAGGCAGCTGTTGAAAATTATGGTTCTTGTTAAACACCACAAAAACCTTTCAGGCTGCCTGAAACATTTGTTTTTTCACAGGATATAAACCAATGTTTCGTTGCTTCTTTCTCAACAAAAAATGGCTACACTGGTCGCTTGCAGGTTCGCTGCTAATTATTGCAGCCACTTGGTATCGCGTAGAACTTGATGTACAAATCAACGAATGGTTTGGCGATTTTTACGATGCTATTCAAGAAATTTTAAAAACGCCCAATAGCGTTTCTTTTCCTGAATTTTTAAAGAAAATTCTCAATTTCGCACGCATTGCAGGTATTTTAATTATTGTTGCCGTTTTAATTGATTTTTTCGGCAAACACTATATTTTCCGCTGGCGCGAAGCGATGACGGAATACTACACGGCACATTGGGATCAAGTTCGCCATATTGAAGGCGCATCACAACGCATTCAAGAAGATACGATGCGCTTTTCGCGTATTATGGAGTCATTAGGTGTCAGCTTTCTACAAGCCATTTTAACGCTACTTGCCTTTTTGCCATTATTGTGGGAATTAAGTAAACAAGTTACCAAAATGCCTTGGATTGGTGAAGTGAATCACGCGCTGGTATGGTTGGCTTTAATTTTTTCCATTTTTGGCACGGTTGTTTTGGCGATGGTTGGCGTGAAACTACCAGGATTGGAATTTAACAATCAAAAAGTAGAAGCGGCATATCGCAAAGAGCTGGTTTTGGGCGAAGAGTCGGGTGAACGCGCACGCGCAAATGTCCTAAAAGACTTATTTGCTTCTGTGCGCCGCAATAATTTCCGCCTTTACGCACATTACTTATATTTTGATATTGTGCGCTGGTCGTATTTGCAATTTTCTGTTGTTGTTCCCTATATCGCGCTCGGTCCAAGTTTGGTTGCAGGTATGCTTACACTCGGTTTATTGCAACAAATCGTCCGCGCCTTTGGTAAAGTGCAAGATTCGTTTCAATTTTTGGTGCAGTCGTGGACAACGATTGTGGAATTATTGTCTATTTATAAACGCTTAAAAGGTTTTGAAGACGAATTAAAACGTTTACACGCGCAATAATTCGTTTTTGATGAAACATTGTTATGAACGATACTTTTTCTGATTTTTCACCTTCTGCTTTTAACGCTCCTTTTTGGTTGCGCGGAGGGCATACACAAACCATTTATGCAAAAACGTTGCAAGATGTTGCTCCCAATTATCGGCGTGAGTTAATTTTGGATCGTTTTGGTGGTGATTGGGTGGCGTATGATTTTGTAGATGCGCGTGAAGCGGATAGTCCGTGTGTGGTGTTGTTACACGGTTTGGAGGGCAGCAGCCAAAGTCATTATGCCATTGAATTGATGAATACGGTGCAACGCGTGGGCTGGCATGGTGTGGTGGCGCATTTTCGTTCTTGTGGTGGTGTGCCTGCAAAACGTTTGTATCACAGTGGTGATTCGGAAGAAGTGGCGCATATGATGTCGGTTTTGTCAGAACGTTACTCGCGTTTGTTTGTGGTTGGCGTGTCGCTGGGCGGTAATGTGTTGGCAAAATATTTGGGCGAAGCGAAAACAGCTGCTTTGCCACGTGCTGCGATAACCGTATCCACACCATTTAAGCTGGCTGAAGCTGGAAAAAGATTGGAATCTGGTCTAACGCGCCGTTTGTATACCGATTATTTTTTACGTTCCCTTTTACCCAAAGTGGACGCAAAAGGAAAGAAAATTCGTTCCTTGGGCGAATTTGATAATGCGTTTACCGCGCCTATTCACGGTTTTGCCGATAAAGATGATTATTATGCCAAAGCTTCGTCTTTTGATTATTTGCGCGAAATTACTGTGCCAACTTTGCTTATCAATGCGAAAAATGATCCGTTTTATCCTGCATCGGCTTTGCCAAGTGCGCAAGATGTTTCAAGTTGTGTACAGTTATTGCAGCCTGAAAATGGTGGGCATGTGGGGTTTGTAAGTGGGCGTAGGTTGGGGCATTTGATGTGGCTGCCTGAAACCATTTTGCAGTTTTTTGCAAGTTTTGTTTAGCTTTTTTTGAAACGTGTCTAACGTTTATGCACATTGATTATTTGATTTTGAATGAATGTTTGAAATAATATAAAACATTCAGGCAGCCTGAATATTGATGTACACAAAATTTCTTTTTACGTTGTTCCCTAATGAAAATAAGGACAAAACATAATGAGTGAAGTTTCGGAATTAAGTCAGTTGCGTGCAGCGTTTTTGGATTATGTGGCGGCGCAATCTGAATCGATGCAAACGGTTTTAAAGGCTGCCTTAAAACTCGCAGAAGATTATTATCCTGATTCGGCACGCACTTATGTGGCGCATGAATCCGTTTTGCCACATATGTTGGCAGCGGCGCAAATTGTGTCGCAATTAGACGTTTTACCTGATGCGGTGGCGGCAACGCTTTTAACCGATATGCCCAAACACGTTCCCAATTGGCGCGAAGTGGTGGGCGAACAATGTGGTCAAAATATTGTTACTTTGGTAGCTGGTATTGCAGAAGTACAAAAACTCACGCATTTTTCGGTGCGCCTAGATAAATCAGCAACACCAGAAGAACAGGCGCAACAAGCGGAAACGATGCGCAAAATGTTGTTGGCAATGGTAGAAGACATTCGTGTGGTGTTGATTAAATTGGCACTGCGCACGCGTACGCTGCATTATTTTTCACGCACGCCTGATTCACCTTATAAACGTGAAATTGCCAAAGAAACTTTGGATATTTTTGCGCCACTGGCAAACCGTTTAGGCGTTTGGCAACTCAAATGGCAATTGGAAGATTTGGGTTTTCGTCATTACAACCCTGAAAAGTATCACGAAATCGCTAAATTATTGGACGAAAAACGTCAAGAACGTTTGGATTATATTGAGCATTTTGTCAAAACACTGAAAACTGCTGTTTTTCAGGCAGGGATTAAGTGTGATGTGGCTGGTCGTCCAAAACATATTTATTCCATTTATAAAAAAATGGTACGCAAAAATTTGGATTTTGATGGTTTATACGATATTCGTGCCGTACGTGTTTTGGTGAACACGCTGTCTGAATGTTATACCACGCTAGGGATTGTGCATAGCCTTTGGCAGCCCATTCCAGGTGAATTTGATGACTATATTGCCAACCCAAAAGGCAATGGTTACAAAAGCTTGCACACAGTAATTGTGGGTCCTGAAAACAAAGGGATTGAAGTACAAATTCGTACGCACGAAATGCACGAATTTAATGAATTTGGTGTCGCTGCACACTGGCGTTATAAAGAAGGTGGCGAAGGCGATGCCGTGTATGAACAAAAAATTGCGTGGCTGCGTCAATTATTAGACTGGCGCGAAAATATGGCAGAAACCGATGAAGATAACCTGTCTTCTGCGTTTAAAAACGAATTGTTCAACGACACTATTTACGTGCTTACGCCACACGGCAAAGTTATTTCATTGCCCACAGGCTCCACACCAATTGACTTTGCCTACGCTTTACACAGTAATTTAGGCGACCGTTGTCGTGGCGCAAAAGTCAATGGACAAATTGTGCCTTTGTCCACGCCTTTGGAAAACGGTCAACGCGTGGAAATTATCGCCGCCAAAGAAGGAGAACCATCAGTTAGTTGGTTGTCTGACGGCTGGGTAAAATCCAATAAAGCCATCAGCAAAATTCGCGCGTATATTCGCGCACAAAATACAGAATCCATTCGTGAACAAGGCGAACATCAGTTTGAAAAACTCATTGCCAAAATTCAGCCGCGTCCGAATGTCCATAAACTGTGCGACACCTTAAATTTTAAAAATTTAGACGATCTTTACATTGCCATTGGCAAGGGCGAACTTTCGCTGCGAGCCATTCAAAAAGCGGCAGGCAGCCTGATTGAGCAAATGCCAACACCTGCCAGTGAAAAAAGCATTGTTAAACAATCCAAAATCAAAGCAGGCAATCAAAACGGTATTTTGGTAGACGGCGAAGAAGGATTGTTCACCACGTTGGCAAAATGTTGCAAACCTGCGCCACCCGATTTAATCATTGGTTTTGTTACGCGCACCAATGGTATTTCTATTCATCGCCAAAATTGTCCAGACTTTTTACATTTAGCTAATCGCGCTCCCGAAAAAGTCTTGTCGGCACAATGGACAGATACCGATAATCAAATTTTTGCTATTGATGTTGAAGTGCAAGCGCAAGACCGTTCAGGTTTATTGCGCGATATATCGGATTGTTTGGCGCGTCATCGCGTCAATGTAACCGCTGTCCACACCCAAACACGTGATTTAGAAGCCAGTATGCGTTTCACATTGGAAGTGCGCCAAGTTAATGAATTACCACATATGTTGGCAACTTTAATGGAAATAAAAGGCGTTAACAGCGTAGCAAGAATTTAATCAAGGCTGCCTGAAAAGTTTCATCGCCCTCAATAAAATTAGGAAATCACAATGAATACATTAAAAACCTTGTTACAACACGAAGATATTTCATTTACTGCGGTTTCAGGCAGCTTTGCAGTAGAAAATCCGTTTAATGGTGAAACTTTGGCGTATGTTCGCTCAATAGATACAGCTGCCTTAAAAGAAAAAATTGCGCGTGCGCAAGTGGCACAACGTGAATGGGCAGCGAAAACGGCGTTACAGCGTGCGGATATTTTATGGGCTTGGTATCACGCGATGATGGAAAATCAAGACGCTTTGGCGCGGTTAATGACTTTGGAACAAGGCAAATGCTTGACTGAATCGCGTGGCGAAATTGCGTATGCAGCATCGTTTATTCGTTGGTTTGCCGAAGAAGCACGCCGTGTTGATGGCGATGTTTTGACTTCATTGCAAGCACAACAAAAATTATTAACCATCAGGCAGCCTGTCGGTGTTAGTGCTGCAATTACGCCTTGGAATTTTCCTGCGGCAATGATTACACGCAAAGCAGCACCAGCTTTGGCTGCTGGTTGCGCGATGTTGGTCAAACCCGCTTCACAAACACCATTGAGTGCATATGCGTTGGCATTATTGGCTTATGATGCTGGTGTACCACGTGATTTATTGCCGATTGTGAGTGGTCAAGCCGCTCAAATCAGTGCTGTATTGTGTGAAAGTTCAATTGTGCGCAAAATCAGTTTTACAGGTTCAACCGAAGTGGGTGCAGAAATTTATCGCAACAGCGCGGCAAATATTAAAAAATTAAGTTTGGAATTGGGTGGCAATGCGCCTTTATTGGTGTTTGATGATGCAGATTTAGATAAGGCTGTATTGGGCATTATGGCAAGTAAATTTCGCAATAGCGGACAAACTTGTGTGTGCAGTAATCGCATTTATGTTCAGGCAGGCATTTACGATGCGTTGTGCAATCGTTTACAAGAAAAAGTGGCGCAATTGAAATTGGGAAATGGTTTGGAAGAGGGCGTGCAACAAGGTCCTTTGATTGATGAAAAAGCCGTACAAAAAGTAGAAGCGCATTTGGCAGACGCTTTAAATAAAGGCGCAACATTGCTTTTTGGTGGCAAACGCAGCGCATTGGGTGGAACATTTTTTGAACCCACTTTGTTGAAAGATTGTCATCAACAAATGCGCTGTGCGCACGAAGAAACATTTGCACCATTTTGCCCTATATTTCGTTTTGAAAGCGAAGAAGAAGCTATTCAGGCAGCCAATGATACAGAATTTGGCTTGGCGGCTTATGTGTTTACGGAAAACACCGCACGTCAATGGCGCGTTGCTGAAGCTTTGGAGTATGGTATGGTGGGCATCAATACAGGACTCATCAGCAATGAAGTCGCCCCATTTGGCGGTATTAAAAACAGCGGTTTAGGACGCGAAGGCAGTAAATTTGGTATAGAAGAATATTTAGAAATCAAATACTTGTGTTTAGATGTGCATTGATACTGGATTAAAACTTTTACACAGGCTTCGTGTTATAATACGCACTATTTTATTTTCTTTTTTGCATTGATTTGCTATGAAAAAAATTCTTGCTTTGCTGTTAGCATTGGTGTCGCTTTTGGGCGTAATTCCCTATTATTTAGGTGGTCAAGCGCAACAAACATTGGGTAAGCAGCATCAAGTGCTGTCTGAAAAATTTTATGTAGACATTGTGTCGCGCGATTATCAGCGCGGCGTGTTTTCGTCCACTGAAACCGTAGTTGTTCGTCTACACCCAGAAGTATTATCAAAAATACAATCTTATTTACCAGACAATATTAAAAACGTGGTGAATCAACCGATAACCATTGTTCACCACATCAAACACGGCTTATTTGCCGATGGTGTAAAACCCGTTCGTGCCGTTGTGGAAAGCGAATTTCAGTATGAACCTGATGTTGCCAAAATTTTAGCGCGTTTTTTCGGACAATCTGCACCTGTTGCAATGCGCAACGTGATTGATTTAAATGGTTCTGGCGAAATGCAAATAGCGTTTGCTAACTTGGATTATGAAGAATTGTCAGGCATTAAAATCAATTGGCAAGATGTGAAAGGCGTATTGAAATATCAAGACCAATTTGTTGCAACCGATTGGCAATTAAGTGCGCCAGTAAGCAATGTCTTATTTGCCGATAAAGGCAGCCTGAATATACAGGATTTTGTGTTCAAAAGTGGCCATTCAGATGAACAAAACGATTATTTTGGTGTGGATTTAAGTCATTTTGAAGTCAAATGGAATGATTCGTTAGCATACCATATTCGCCTAAATGATTTGGTGAATTTGCTCACCGATTTACAAGTAGGCGCATTCATCAACCCCAATGGCAATATTGCCCCCAATCATATTGTGTTAAACGGTTTACATTACCAAACCCAGTCCCAAAATAATAAACAATTACTCAACACACAAGGCATTTTCTCCTTTGGAAAACTACAATACGGCGAAGATGATTATGGTCCACTGAATATTGATTTTTCATTGGATAATATTGACGCAAAATCATTGGCTGCCTTAAAACAACGTTGGCAACAAATTGCCGTTATCCAAATGGATGCCGAACAGGCGAAACAACAAATGTTGGCCGCTATTCGCCAAGAAGGTGCAGGTATTTTCACCAATAATCCATTGTTTACATTAAATAAATTTGAATTTAAAACTCCTGATGGTGAGATTCACGTAAACGGAAAACTCACGTTTAAAGACTTGCAGGCAGCTGATTTGTATCAATCATCTGCGATGGTGAAAAAAATTGAAGCAGATTTTCAGTTTAATGTGGCGAAAAAACTATTGGAAAGCTTTGCTGTCAACCAAGCGCGTGGTTTATTTGCCGTAGAAGACAATGCCAGCAATGTTGAGCAAGAAGAAATCAATGAAATCATCAAAATGCTGATGAATGAAACCATTAACAGTATGAAAACACAGGGTTATTTAACGATGGAAGACGATGCCATTCAAACGCATTTTCTGTTGCAAAACAACCAAATTACTTTAAATAATCAATCGTTTTCAACCCAAAAAGATGAATTTGATGCTATTGAAGCAGAAATTGATGCCGATGCCGCTTCTTTATCTGCCTCAATGATTGGCGCAAGTGTAACGCAATAAACATTTTGTTAAACGTTAATCGCATTTAATGCAATACATTTGCCCACGTTTTGAATAACCCTGCGTTATTCTATCCACACAATGAAGAAACCAAAAATGACAAAAGCAAATACTTATGAACGCATTATTGATGTAAGCTTGCAACTTTTTAATGAACACGGTGAGCGAGCCATCACAACCAATCATATCGCCCACCATTTGAATATGAGTCCTGGTAATTTATACTACCATTTTGCCAATAAGGACGAAATTATTATTCAATTATTTAAGCGTTATTCAGCAGAATTATTCACATTTCTTTCCCAAGCAAACCTGCCTGAAAGTGTTGATGAATGTATTCAATATATGAATGGCATTTACGATATTATGTGGGAATACCGTTTTTTATTCAGCGACATCAATTCTTTGCTTTTCCGAAGTGCTACTTTGTTGGGGGAACACAATACATTTACGCGTGAACGCATTGCGCCATTGTTGGTTAAACTATTAGGCAAAATGCAAGAAAAAAACATTATTCAAATTGATGAAATTGGCGTGCGTGATTTATCGGTTAATATGTGGCTCATTACCAAATACTGGTTTGATTTTGACTCATCATTGTCTGATCTCACTTGTACGCCTGAACAAGCAAAAGCACGTGGCGTTTATCGTACATTAAGCTTGCTTCGTCCCTATTTCCAACCTGAACACCGCGCTTTATATGATGAAAAAGTACGCAATATGAATCTATAAAACAGTAGCATTTTCTTTTCAGGCAGCATTTTGTCGGCAAACGCTATGAGTATTAAAGACTGGCCAGAAGGTGAACGTCCACGCGAAAAATTGCTTGAACGAGGAGCAAGTGCATTA
>JAFSQZ010000183.1 GCA_017446355.1 Neisseriaceae bacterium | reverse complement strand
TTGCTCCACCGCAAAGCGTTTACCGCCACCGTGCGCAGGAATGCCTGTTAAAGTGCCGCAGGCGGTGAGTGATAAAAGGGAAATGGTGAGAAATAAGGGGAGAAGTTTGCGAGAAAATCGTTCAGGCTGTCTGAAAGATTTGAAAGAGAAAGTTAAGCAGTTATGCTTGTTTGCTGTTTGCTGTTTGCTGTTTGCTGTTTGCTGTTTGCAACATAATTATACCTTGTCTGATTCATTATATCAATCCTATCTTGTTGAAAATATTGAGAAAAATGGTTTTTACCAATAAAAACCAAACCCAATTTCAGGCTGCCTGAAATGGGGAGTATAACAAAAAATGTTTTTCACTAAAAATTATTGGATTGATTTTTAGGAAAGTGTTGTAAATAGGCGTAAATTTAAAAAGTGTAAATAATGCTAGGGATTTCTACAAATAAAACCTTTGCAAAACAGATAATCTTATGTTGAAACTAAAGATTTTTTTCGTTTAGATAATGCAATCAATGTTTAAGCTTTCAGGCAGCCTGAATATTATCCATTTGTTTCAAAACGAACTTCTCATTTTGGTGTAAACGAATGCCAACATTTTTTTGGGCAGGATTCTAGCCATAAATTTAGGAATAAAAACACGAACAAATTCACCCAAACTTAAAAAACCCATTTGGTGAAACTTCCAGCCAGTTTTAAATTCATTGACCGCATATTTTAGACCGCTACGGCGCAATAACTGACCTTTCCCAGCACGCATTTTTAGCAACATTTCAGGGATATTGTAAAAACGCGCCCCATCTAAAATCATACGCACCCACAGAAAATAATCTTCCATCCACAGTGCTTTTTGATAATTACCTGCTTTTAAAACCGCACTTTTTTTAAACATCACAACAGGGTGATTGATGGGATTGCGTGATTTAGCAAACTGAACAATATCATCGTGATGTTGTGGTGTTTTTCTGTATCCATCAATTTGTTGCTCATCATATTCAAACTCGCCAATGGTGGCACCGCAAACATCAATTTCCATCTGATGAAAAATTTCAAGTTGTTTTTGAAAACGGTTTGGCATCGCAACATCATCGCTGTCCATTCTGGCAATCAAATCATTTTGACAATGCGTCATTCCAGATGCCAAAGCATCACCAAGCCCAACATTTTTTTTCAATGGTACAGACGTAAAAATTTCAGGCAGCTTTTCTTGCCACAAACGAATAACGGCATACAATTCATCGTTTAAAGGTCCGTCTTCTACCAACACAATCTGATTAGGCTTAATGATTTGTTCATCATAAATGCTTAATAAGGCACGATTCAAAAATTCGCCTTTTTCTTTTTCGTACACAGACATTAAAACGGAAAATGGTTTCATTTTTAATCCATCAATCAAAAAACATAAGGTTTAAAATCGTTTAAAAATCCGTTAATGACTTGTGATAACGGTTTTTACAAAAGTTCTAATCGCGTTAAAAGATGCGATTTTAAAAGAAAACTTGAAACCTTTGCAAAACGCGCCATTTGTTCGTGAAATACAATAAAACGAAAAAATAACATTATTAATAGGAAATGCTTCGCAACCTATTGATTTACTTCGTAAATCAATAATTTTAGTCTGACGACTAAATAAATCTTGTTTTAGCTTCGCCTTTGGCTCGCAGAAACTGCGGTTTAATGACTTCGTCATTTCCTTCTATTCGCTTTGCGAATAAAAGATTTCACTTCGTGAAATAAACCTTGTTTTGCAGGTATTTCTTATAAAATGTTAAAATCCATTCCATTTGTGTCCTTTATTGGCTTGGACGGTATGAAAACTTTTCAGGCAGCCTGAAACGTTATCTTTTACAATACCCCTTTTTAGCAGCAAACAAATAATCGGATAGTTATTATGACCAGCACAACTTATACCACTGCCGCGCCACGAATCCGTGAAATTCCTTATAACTACACTTCTTATTCTGATAAAGAAATTGTGTGTCGTCTTTTGGGCGAAACGGCTTGGGACACACTCAATAATCTGCGCACGCAACGCAAAACAGGACGTTCTGCGCGAATGTTGTTTGAAGTATTGGGTGATATTTGGGCAGTAGAACGCAACCCTTATTTGGTGGACGATTTACTGGCGCACCCAAAACGTCAGGAAGAATTGGTCTTTGCAATGCGTCATCGTTTGGAAGAAATCAACAAACGCCGTGATGACAATAATGATGTGCTGAAATTGATTCAGGCAGCCGAAAGTGCGGTCAATCGTTTTTCCGATGGTTTTGCAAAAACCAAATTAAAACGCGAACAAATCTTGGAACGCCTATCCAAAATCACCAAAAAACACAATATTATGTTTGACGGTTTGGCGCGTGTGGTACACGTTACCGATGCAACCGATTGGCGCGTGGAATATCCATTTGTGGTGATAAATCCTGATACCGAAGCCGAAATTGCACCACTCGTTCGCGCCTTAATTGAATTGGATTTAACCATTATTCCACGCGGGGGTGGCACTGGTTACACAGGTGGCGCGGTACCATTAGATGCAATGTCTGCTGTAATTAACACAGAAAAATTAGACAAACATCGTGGCGTGGAATATGTCAAACTGGCTGGTTTGGACGGAGAACACCCAATTATTCATTGTGGTGCTGGTGTGGTTACACGGCGCGTAGAAGAAACAGCGAGTGCAGCAAAATTGGTGTTTGCAGTAGACCCCACTTCCGCTGATGCATCTTGTGTGGGTGGCAACGTTGCAATGAATGCTGGTGGTAAAAAAGCCGTGTTGTGGGGAACAGCATTAGACAATTTAGCATATTGGAAAATGGTTAATCCACAAGGTGAGTGGCTGAAAATTGAACGCGTGCGCCATAATTTCGGCAAAATCCACGATGAAGAAACCGCCATTTTTGATATTCATACGCTCAAAGACGATGGCGAAACCATTGTTAAAACCGAACGCTTGGAAATTGCAGGCAGCAAATTCCGCAAAGTGGGCTTGGGTAAAGATGTTACCGATAAATTTTTAAGCGGTTTACCAGGCGTGCAAAAAGAAGGTACAGACGGCATTATTACCAGCGTAGCATTTGTTTTACACAAAATGCCTGCGCACACCCGAACCATTTGTTTAGAATTTTTTGGCACCGTTGCCAAAGCAACCCCATCAATCGTAGAAATTCGCGATTTTATGTTGTCGCACGAATCCGTGCGTTTGGCAGGTTTAGAACATTTAGACTGGCGTTATGTACGCGCGGTGGGTTACGCGACCAAAGCTGCTGGCAAAGGTCGTCCAAAAATGGTGTTGATTGCGGATATTGTTTCTGATGATGAACAAGCTGTTCAGGCAGCTGCTGAACACATTGTTGAATTAGCACAAGCACGTGATGGCGAAGGTTTTATCGCGGTTACGCCAGAAGCACGCAAAACCTTCTGGCTAGACCGCGCGCGCACCGCCGCTATCGCCAAACACACCAATGCGTTCAAAATCAACGAAGACGTTGTGATTCCACTGGAACGTTTGGGTGAATATTCTGACGGTATTGAACGCATCAATATTGAACTGTCCATTCAAAACAAATTAAAACTTTGTGATGCCTTAATTGATTACCTTTCAGGCAGCCTGCCTGTGGAACAATTAGACAGCTCATTGCCAAAAAGCGAATTATTGGGCGAACGCGCTAATCACGCTTTAGATTTTGTGAAACAAGTACGCGAACGTTGGCAATGGTTATTAGCCAACTTGGATTTACCTTTATCAGAATACCAAGCGCGTTATGGCAACGACATCAATGCCGAACCAGAAGCCGATGAAAAAGAAAGCAGTTTTATTGCTTTCCGTGATTTCAGGCTGCGTGTATCCATTAAAGAAGACGTGATGAAACCGCTGGCTGAAATTTTCAGTGGCAAACTGGACACCAAAATTATGGCAGGTTTAGGCAAAATTCACAGTCAAGTGGTGCGTTCGCGCGTCTTCGTTGCGCTACATATGCACGCAGGTGATGGCAATGTACACACCAATATCCCCGTGAATTCAGACGATTATGAAATGCTTCAAACCGCGCACAAAGCCGTTGCACGAATTATGAACATTGCACGCAGTTTAAATGGCGTGATTTCAGGGGAACACGGTATTGGCATCACCAAATTAGAATTTATGAGTGATGAAGAAATGCAAGCCTTTTGGGCATACAAACAACGTATTGACCCCAAAGGACATTTTAATCGTGGCAAACTAATGAAAGGCGCAGATTTGCGCCGTGCGTACACCCCATCGTTTGAACTACTGGGTTTTGAAAGCCTGATTATGGAGCAATCTTCACTTGGCAAAATTGCGTATGCCGTAAAAGATTGCTTACGTTGTGGCAAATGTAAACCCGTGTGCAGCACGCATGTGCCACGTGCCAATTTATTGTATTCGCCACGCAACAAAATTCTCGGCGTAGGTTTGCTCACCGAAGCATTCTTATATGAAGAACAAACACGTCGTGGTGTATCGCTGAAACACTTTGATGAATTGGGCAGCATTGGCGATCATTGCACCGTGTGCCACCGTTGTGTCAAACCTTGTCCAGTCAACATTGATTTTGGTGATGTCAGCATTCACATTCGCCAATTTCTAAAAGACAAAAAACAAACCGACTTCAACCCAGCTGTTGCAGCAGGTATGGCATTTTTAAACGCAAAAAATCCCACTGCGGTACACGCCTTGCGCGTTGGTGTAGTAGATGCAGGATTTAGGTTACAAAACATCGCCTACGATTTAGGTAAAAAAATGCACATCGGCGCAGGCAGACAAAAACGCGCCCCAAAAGCCACCACACGTCCTACTCCGCTAAAAGAACAAGTGATACATTTCATCAACCGTCCGTTGCCACGAAACGTACCACTCAAAACCGCGCGTTCCTTACTCGGTTTAGACGATAGTAACTACATTCCGATTATTCGCAATCCCGCGCAATCAGAAGAAACCGAAGCCGTGTTCTACTTTCCAGGTTGCGGTTCGGAAAAACTATTCAGTCAAATCGGTTTAGCCACCCAAGCAATGCTGTATCACGCAGGTGTATAAACCGTATTACCGCCAAGCTATTTATGCTGTGGTTACCCACAAAAAGCAGGCGGCGACAAAGCCAAAGCCGATAGCATTGTTACCGAAAATCGCGTACTGTTTCACCGAATGGCGAACACATTAAATTACTTGGACATTAAAACCGTTGTGGTCAGCTGTGGAACCTGCTATGACGCATTAGAAGAATACCATTTTGAAAACATTTTTCCAGGTTGTCGGATTATAGACATTCACGAATTTTTATTGGAAAAAGGCATCAAGTTAGCAGGCAAAGAAGGCAAACAATATCTTTACCACAACCCTTGCCACACACCCATAAAAACAATGGACGGCGCAAAACTTGCCAGCGAATTGATGGGACAAAACGTACCACTATCTGACCGTTGCTGTGGCGAAAGCGGAATGTTTGCCGTCAAACGCCCAGATATTGCCACACAAGTCAAATTCCGCAAACAAGAAGAAATAGAAAAAAACCTTGCCGCTTTGCCACAAGGAGAGCCAGTGAAAATGCTCACTTCCTGCCCAGCTTGTTTACAAGGTTTAAGTCGCTACCAAGACGACAATAATCTCCCAGCAGATTATTTAGTGATTGAACTGGCTAATAGCATTTTAGGCGAAAACTGGCTCAATCAATTTGTGGAACAAGTCAAAAATGGCGGTATTGAAAAAATCTTGTTATAAAACAGCAAATTAAAACATTCAGGCAGCCTGAAAGAAATAAAAACACCCTTTCAGGCTGCAATGAATGCATATGCCCCAATTCGCTATCCATTAAAAACATTACAAAAACGTCTACAAAACCCAACTTTTCACCATTCGTCATTTTGAACGCAAGCGAAAAATCCTTATAAAACAAAAGTAAGATTCTTCGCTTTCCTGCGAAAAGTTCCGAATAACACGTTTTGTAGCAATCTTTTACAGGCAGCCTGAAACCTTTTAATGATTAGAAAAACAATATGAACATCGTACTCACTCTCTCTGCATGGTTATTGGTGCTACTTGGTGCAGCAGGTACCATTTTTCCTGCTTTACCAGGATTACCCTTTATGTTCGCAGGCGCGTGGTTATTAGCACACATCAATGACTACCAAATCATCGGTTCATTTTCCATCATCGTGATACTGCTTATCACCTTATTTGGTATGGCAATGGACTTTGTTGCAGGTTTACTGGGTGCAAAATACACAGGCGCAAGCAAAACCGCGCTTTGGGGCGCATTTATTGGTGGTATTGTAGGCATCTTTTTTGGATTAGCAGGGCTGGTTTTAGGACCACTTTTAGGTGCAGTCATTGGTGAATTTATTGATAAAGAAGACTTATTACTCGCAGGCAAAGTTGGCATCGGCACATTTATCGGCTTTATTATTGGCACCATTGCCAAAGTCAGCGTTGCCCTAACCATTGTTCTTATTATTATTGTGCAATACATCAGCCACTGGATAGCATAAAACACGCAACATCAACAACATCAAAAGGAAAAACTTATGCAAACCGCACTCCCCTTTTTCAGCATTCTTCGCGTAACAGGCGAAGACAAAGCCACATTTCTAAACGGACAACTCTCCAATGACATCAAAAACCTAGCAGAAAATCAAGCTTGTTACGCCACCTACAACACACCACAAGGACGCGTACTTGCCAATATGATTATTGCCCACCAAAACAACGCACTGTTTATCATCATCGCAAAAGATTTAGCAGAAAGCATCGCCAAACGCCTAAAAATGTTCATACTGCGCAGCAAAGTACAAATAGAAATGCTAGATGATTGGGGTGTTTCAGGCAGCCTGAAAAACAATGCACAACCCATATTACCCAATCAAGCAACATTAAATTTTCCCATAGACCAAGAAAACAACATTCACCTACCCCATTCAGGCTGCCTGAACATCGCACCAAAAGAACAATTACCCATTTATCAACCAGAATACGAACAACGCTGGCAACAACACGAAATTCAAAGCGGCTATCTATGGATAAGCGCGAAAACCAGTGGTGCGTGGGTCGCGCAAATGCTGAATCAACACAACATCGGAGCCATTCACTTTCGCAAAGGCTGCTATGTTGGACAAGAAATCATCGCACGCGCCCAATATCTTGGGCAAGTTAAACGTGGTTTAGCAATCGCCAAACACAGCAAAACCCTAAACACCAACAGCAAAATCTACAATCAACAACAAGAAGAAGCAGGCGAAATCATCAATAGTTGCAACAACTGGCATTTACTCGTATTAAAACACAGTATGGCAAAAGAACCCTTGCAAGATGAAGAAGGCAATGCTTTTATTGTGCATCATTTCTTCTTTGAACAAGAGTAAGAAAATAAAAATTAAGACCAACAAAAACCATCGTTGTAACGAAAGATAAAGAAACCGTTATGACAAGCCTAAACAAAGTTTAGGTTTGTAATCTCCCCATTTAAACTGAAACCATTTGTTTTAAGTAACCAAAATATTTAAAAGATGACTACAACCACTTACGCAGTCTTCGTAATGACACGGTAATATTTCAGGCAGGGTAGATTAAAGTTTCAAGTGAACCATCAAAAGAAAGTTTTTGAAAAACATATCATTTGAATGGTGTGTAGAAATTCGTAGCTGCCTGAATATACGTCGTTAATAGTGGAAAAATTTGTCATTTTGGTTTATGATGCGCGGTTGAATTACGCATAGTTACACGACCAACGTAACCGTGTATCATTTTGTGTTATTTCAAGTTCACGTTCAAGAAGAAAAACACTTTTCAGTCTGCATCAAGTAGACGCTCACCATAAGGAACAATAACTATGTTAGAAACTTATCGCAAAGCCGCCGCAGAACGCGCTGCACAAGGCATTCCTCCTTTGCCTTTAACTGCGCAACAAACCGCCGATTTGGCTGATTTGCTCAAAAATCCACCTGCTGGCGAAGGTGAATTTTTATTGGATTTATTAACCAACCGTATTCCTGCTGGCGTTGATGATGCAGCAAAAGTAAAAGCCTCTTTTTTAGCCGCTATTGCTGACGGTAGCGTAACCAGCCCTTTGGTTTCTCCTGAAAAAGCAACCGAATTATTGGGTACTATGCTCGGTGGCTACAATATTCAAGTATTGATTGATTTATTGGACAACGAAAAACTCGCTCCTATCGCAGCAAACGGTTTAAAACACACTTTGTTGATGTTTGACAACTTCTACGATGTGCAAGAAAAAGCCAATAAAGGCAATGCTTACGCAAAAGAAGTGATTCAATCTTGGGCCGATGCTGAATGGTTTACCAGCCGTCCTGCTGTTCCTGAAAAAATCACAGTAACTGTTTTTAAAGTAGACGGTGAAACCAATACCGATGATTTATCACCTGCGCCTGATGCTTGGTCTCGTCCTGACATTCCTTTGCACGCATTGGCTATGTTGAAGAACCCTCGCGACGGCATTACTCCTGATAAAGCTGGTGAAATCGGTCCTATCAAAAAATTGGAAGAATTGAAACAAAAAGGTCATTTAGTAGCTTACGTTGGCGATGTGGTGGGTACTGGTTCATCACGTAAATCGGCAACCAACTCTGTAATTTGGCACACTGGTGAAGACATTCCTTTTGTTCCTAACAAACGTTTCGGTGGTGTATGTTTAGGTGGCAAAATTGCACCTATTTTCTTCAACACCCAAGAAGATTCAGGTGCATTGCCTATTGAAGTAGATGTATCTGCTCTAAAAATGGGCGATGTCGTAGACATTCTACCTTACGAAGGCAAAATTGTGAAAAACGGTGAAACCGTTGCTGAATTTGAATTGAAATCACAAGTATTGCTAGATGAAGTTCAGGCAGGCGGTCGCATCAACTTAATTATTGGTCGCAGCTTAACTGCCAAAGCACGTGAAGCTTTGGGTTTACCCGCTTCTGATAAATTCCGTTTACCACAAGCCCCAGCAGCATCTAACGCTGGCTTCACTTTGGCACAAAAAATGGTTGGTCGTGCTTGCGGTTTACCAGAAGGTCAAGGTGTTCGTCCAGGAACTTACTGTGAACCACGTATGACTACAGTAGGTTCACAAGATACTACTGGTCCAATGACTCGTGATGAATTAAAAGATTTGGCTTGCTTGGGCTTTACTGCTGATTTGGTGATGCAATCTTTCTGCCACACTGCTGCTTATCCAAAACCAGTAGACGTGCGTACACACAAAGAGCTGCCTGAATTTATGTCTAGTCGCGGTGGTGTTGCTTTACGTCCTGGTGATGGCGTGATTCACTCTTGGTTAAATCGCTTATTATTGCCTGATACTGTGGGTACTGGTGGCGACTCACACACTCGCTTCCCAATTGGTATTTCATTCCCAGCAGGTTCTGGTTTGGTAGCATTTGCTGCCGCAACAGGTGTAATGCCATTAGATATGCCTGAATCAGTATTGGTACGTTTCTCTGGCAAATTGCAACCAGGTATCACCTTACGCGATTTAGTGAATGCTATTCCATTCTATGCCATCAAACAAGGCTTATTAACCGTTGCCAAAGCAGGCAAGAAAAACATTTTCTCTGGTCGCATTTTGGAAATTGAAGGTTTGCCTGATTTGAAAGTAGAACAAGCATTTGAATTAACCGATGCTTCTGCGGAGCGTTCCGCTGCGGGTTGTACTGTTCAATTAAACAAAGAGCCTATCATTGAATATATGCAATCTAATATCGTGTTGATGAAAAATATGATTGCCAATGGCTACAAAGATCCACGCACTTTAGAGCGTCGTATCAAAGCGATGGAAGAATGGTTAGCTAATCCACAACTGCTTAAAGCAGATGCCAACGCTGAATACGCGGCTGTGATTGAAATCAATATGGACGAAATCAAAGAGCCTATCATCGCTTGTCCAAATGACCCAGATGACGTATGCTTTATGTCTGAAAAATCAGGCACTAAAATTGATGAAGTCTTCATTGGTTCTTGTATGACCAACATCGGACACTTCCGTGCTGCATCAACATTATTGACTGGTAAAACCGATATTCCTGTTCGCCTATGGCTTGCGCCACCAACCAAAATGGACGCACGTCAATTGTCAGACGAAGGACACTACGGCGTACTCGGTCGCGCAGGTGCACGTATGGAAATGCCAGGCTGTTCATTATGTATGGGTAACCAAGCACAAGTTCGCGAAGGGGCAACCGTGATTTCTACTTCAACACGCAACTTCCCGAACCGTTTAGGTAAAAACACCAATGTATTCTTGGGTTCTGCCGAATTAGCAGCCATCTGCTCTAAACTCGGTCATATTCCAAGCCTTGAAGAATATCAAGCCAATATTGGTATCATCAATGAAAATGGCGACAAAATTTATCGTTATATGAACTTTAATCAAATCAAAGAATATAACGATGTTGCTGAACAATTAGACAGTAACAAATAATTAAAGTCATTTCATAAAACAGCTGCCTGAAAACCATTATTGATTTTCAGGCAGCTTTACTTTAATATAGATTCAAAATTTTCTTTCCCACTCAACAAAATAGCAGTATCTTTTTTCATTACATTGTGCTTAACATTAAAGACAATGATTTTTTTATGAACAGGAGTTTAAAATGAAAAAACTATTAGCAGCTACTTTATTATTCAGCACCATTGGCGTAGCAAATGCAGCAACCTACACCATTGATCCACATCATACCAACGCTCGTTTTGCAGCGGATCATAACGAAACCAGTACCAATATTGGTGGTTTTTTTATGTTAGAAGGCAAAGTGCAGTTTGATGCCGCTAAAAAAACAGGTGCAGTGGATATTACTATCCCTATGAGCAAAATGAACACAGGCAATCCTGATTTTGATAAACACATTTTAGGTGAACACCCTGGTTTTTTTGATGCCATTAAATTTCCTGAAATGCGTTTTGTGTCCAAACAATTTGTATTTGATGGCGATAAGGTAAAATTTATAACTGGCGAATTAACAATGTTAGGACAAACCAAACCCGTTACTTTAACCGCTACAAAATTCAACTGCTACCACAACAAAATGGCAAATAAAGAAGCTTGCGGTGGTGATTTTAAAGCCAAAATCAATCCTACTGAATGGGGTTTTAAAGCACCAGCAGAAGCAAAAATCAAAATTCAAATTGAAGCATTTAAAGACTAATCATAAACGTTTTAATACTTCATTTATCTCTTGAATGAGATACGATGCCACGCTTTATCTAATGGAAAAATAAAGATGAAATGTGGGTTAGCGTTTTTAAGTGTCGGATAGTAAATCCTGCCAAATGGTTTTGTGTGATTTAATGAATCCTTGTCGCACAGAAACATATTAAGGACTCGCTAAGTTGTTTAGAAGTTCATAAACGATAGCATAAACGATAGGTTTAAGTTAGATCTACTATCGACTCCCTTTGCCGCAACGAAGGCTATCTGACACTTTTTTTACATAAAACGCCATGGTTTTTAAGTCTTTTCAGGCTGCCTGAAAACTTTTCCTACGAAATGTATCGTTTACTATGTGCAGCACAACAATAACTATTTCTAAAAACACGTAGCAAAAAAATCAAGTTATCAGTCATATCATCTCTACTAGGAGTAAATAATGTTCTTCAAAAATATTATTCGCGCGATAAGTTTAGCGAGCATCTTGTCTGTTGGTGCGTGTGCGTATGATTTTCATCAGATAATACACGATGTGGGACAAGATAATGTTTATGCTTTTGGAGTCTTGCCAGAGAAAGTGGAAGATTTTCAGGCAGGTACGTTGATGATGATGGGCGATAAATATTGGTATGTTTTGCAAAATAATGATGCGAAAACTTTTTCCAATATTTTAAATGCAGATTTAAGTCAACGTTATCGTATTTTTGATGAGAAAAATCAGCAAGAATTGTCTTATATACCGATTATTATTGGTACGAAAAATCAAAACATTAAAAATACTTATTTTAATAGCCAATTTTGTTTGCGCTACCAAACAACTAATCCCAAAGAAATTGACAAACTCACTTCTCTATCTTTCCTACCTTTTACTAGTGGAAATAATGAATATTCACAATGTTTGACGGCTCGTGGTCAAGTTTATGGTTCACCCAAAAACACTACGCCACAGTATCACTTTGAACAAGTGGTTCCTATAAAACTTTCTTATGCTGAACATAAAAAAACGTTTGCGATGGGTGAAACGGTAAAAAATATTGCAATGGTTCCTGTTGCTGTGGTGGGGGCGGTGTTGTCTATACCTGTTTGGGCAGCTGTTGCCATTGGTGAATCAAGAAGTCATTGAGTTATTGTGGCAAACGCTTTGTCGTAAGAAACGCCACGCCGTTTCTTATGGCTCACAATGACATAGTGGCATTTTGCTGGGTTCAGGCAGCCTGAAACCTTTGCAAAACTTGTCATTCTGAACTTTTCGCAGAAAAGTGAAGAATCTTATTCTTTGTTTTATAAAGATTTTTCCCTTTCACTTCGTTCAAGGTCAAAATGACGAATCGTACAAAGTAGGGTTTTGCAAAGGT
>JAFSQZ010000182.1 GCA_017446355.1 Neisseriaceae bacterium | reverse complement strand
TATTGCTGGACCTGCATTTGGGGTATCTGCGTCTACATATGCGCAAGGATCAGCATCTTCCAAAGATTCAACAGACGGTTTTTATGCACAAACTTGTGGAACAGTTAAATTAGGGGGGTCATTCGGTGCTTGCGCAGGTTTAAGCGAAAACGGTAGTGCCTATGGTTCAGGATCTAGTAATGTTGGAATTGGGATTGGTTTAGAAACTGGAGCATATGGTGAAATTGGCTATTCCAAAACGTTTAAAAAAGCATTCTAAATAATGGAGTTATTTCTAAATAATGGAGTTATTTTATGATGGTACTGCATATATTATTCCCATTACTGATGATTAATGGGATATTATACATTTTTGGTATCTATAAACTTGCAAAAATACTTGGTTTTGTTGATAATTTTTTTACTTTCTTTTTTTTCGCTGGTTTTAATCCAGATTTAAAAAAGTTAGTAAATGATGTAACGTCATTCAGAAATATATCTGTTCCAGAAAACAAACAGCATTGGGTTACATTTACGAAAATTAGTTTAATTGTTCACTTATTCCTTTTCTTACTCTGGATATTAAGTTTTGTAATAGTTACAATAAGCAAATAAAACCAAATAGCGAACTTTATTTTTATAAATAGCGTTCGCTATTACTGTTTTCTGATTTATTTCACAAAATAATTTAAGGGATAGGTAATTTTGGCAAAATGGAGCAAGCATAGCGTGGGCAACTTGTTGCCCACGTGTCTTTTATGTAATAACACAATATCAAACCCACACTTACTAAAAAATCATCAAAAATCCGTCATTGTGAAACTTTCTTAAAGCAAACTTCGCCATAACAAAGTTGTTTTAAGTTTTTGGACAAAACAAATTAAAAAATAATTTCAAATCTTACAAAAGTATGATTTTAAAAGTGTAAACAATGAATTCAAAAATTTCACTTTGATATCACTCGCCGATAAATAACACGTTTGACAAGCATTTTTTGAACGCATCAAACATTTCAATTATTTTGTAAAAACAAACAGTTAAAATGAAAATTTAGACAAAAGCATTCATATTTTGTATAATAACGCGTGCTAATTAACGCAAACGTTCAGGCTGCCCTATTTTCAGGCTGCCTGAAAATGTTTTATGGGGGAAAGTTTATTATGATGGTTTTGTATTCAGGTTTAACCTGTCCATTTAGCCAGCGTTGTCGTTTTGTTTTATTTGAAAAAGGTATGGATTTTGAAATCAAAGATGTAGACGTTTTCAATATGCCTGCGGAAATTGCAACACTCAATCCTTATAACAAAGTACCTGTTTTAGTGGAGCGTGATTTGGTGTTGTATGAATCCAATATCATCAATGAATACATTGACGAACGTTTTCCACACCCACAACTTATGCCAGCAGACCCTGTGATGCGCGGACGTGGACGTTTAGTGTTGTATCAATTGGAAAAAGAATTGTTTGTCCACGTACACACTTTAGAAAACCCCACTGCCACACAAAAAGAACAAGATGCTGCGCGTAAAGCCATTGCCAACACGCTCACAGCCTTATCAAAACGTTTTGAAAAAAATAAATACGTTTTGGGCGAAGACTTTTCTATGATTGATGTAGCACTTGCACCATTATTGTGGCGATTAGAACACTACGAAATCAAGCTGGGCAAAGCGGCCACACCTATTTTAAAAGCCGCTGAACGCGTGTTTCAACGTCCTGCTTTCATTGATGCACTCACGCCAAACGAAAAAGCAATGCGCCGTTAATGGGTTTTCAGGCAGCTTTATTCAGGCTGCCTGAAACATTCTAGCGAGAAAAAAATGACTGCAACTTCCACCAAACCTTATTTATTACGCGCCTTGTATGAATGGTGTAGCGACAACGATTACACCCCTTACATACAAGTATGGGTAAACGACCATACACGCGTGCCACGTCAATACGTGCAAAATGAACACATCACCTTAAACATTGGTTTTCGTGCCACACAGAATCTGTTGATTGACAACGAATGGATAAGGTTTCAAGCACGTTTTAATGGTGAAGCGCAAAATATTGAAATTCCTGTTGGACACGTCCGCGCCATTTTTACCAAAGAAACGGGCGAAGGTATGAAATTTGAAGTAGAAGCGTGGCAGCCTGAAAACGAAACACAGCCTGAACAAAATAAACCTACTGTTAACGAAAAAGAAACCACTCAACCCAAGAAAAAATGTTTGAAACTGGTGAAATAATTTCAGGCAGCCTGAATCAAGGAGATACAATGAGTATTAAATCTGATAAATGGATACGCCGTATGAGCGAAGAATACGGTATGATTGAACCGTTTGAACCACAACAAATCAAAATGCTCAACGGTCAAAAAATCATTTCTTATGGCACGTCCAGCTATGGTTATGATATTCGTTGCGCCAATGAATTCAAAATTTTCACCAACATCAACAGCACCATTATTGACCCCAAAAATTTTGACACCAAAAATTTTGTCAGCGTAGAAGCTGATTACTGCATTATTCCGCCAAACTCTTTTGCACTGGCGCGAACAGTAGAATATTTCCGCATTCCACGCAACGTATTAACCGTGTGTTTAGGTAAATCCACTTATGCACGCTGTGGCATTATTGTCAACGTTACCCCATTTGAACCCGAATGGGAAGGTTACGTAACTTTAGAATTTTCCAACACCACGCCCCTACCTGCCAAAATTTACGCAGGCGAAGGCGTGGCACAAGTACTGTTTTTTGAAAGCGATGAAGTGTGCGAAACGTCCTATAAAGACCGAGATGGCAAATATATGGGACAAACAGGCGTAACACTTCCCAAAACATAATATTGCCCAAATGGTGATAACGTGGCAAAACATAAAGACGCTTTTTCTCGCTTAATTAAAGCCTTGTGCGCACTGCCTAATGTCGGTCCCAAAACCGCACAACGTGTTGCTTATACTTTATTGCAACACAAACGCAACGATGCACAAGAGCTTGCCGATGCATTGACACACGCATTGACACACGTCAATCACTGTCAATGCTGCAACACTTTTTGCGAAGGTGAATTATGCGCAATTTGCGCCGATGAAAAACGCGACACAACACGCCTAATGATTGTACAAATGCCAGCTGATATTGTTGCAATGGAAGCCGCGCATTGTCATGATGGTTTGTATTTTGTATTGATGGGACAAGTTAATCCCACTCAAAATATGGATTTAAGTCATATCGCCTTAAATGAATTGATTACACGCCTAACCGACAGCCCTGTACAAGAAATCATTATAGCCACTTCATTTACCGCCGAAGGCGATGCCACAGCATATGTATTAAACGAATTATTAAAAGACCAACCCTATAAAATCAGTCGTTTAGCACGCGGTATGCCATTGGGTAGTGAACTAGAATACATAGACGCAGGCACATTAGCGCAAGCCGTTTATGAACGCAGCTTATTAAATTCAAATGAAAAGCTGCCTGAACAACCTTAACAAAACAGCCACACTTTTTCAGGCTGCCTGAAAACGAGAATAACTATGTCAGACAACAAAAATCAATGTTCCTTTTGTGGTAAAAATGCCGATGAAGTCAAACACTTAATTGGTGATGATGACCAAAAAGTCTTTATTTGCAATGAATGTATTGAAAGCGGTATGGCATTGCTCACCGAAAATCAAAGCGATGAAACGGCTACCGAAAATGAAAACGAAACCAAAACTTTTGATTCAGCCGAATTACCCACACCAACTCAATTGGTTGAACATTTAAATCAATACGTCATCGGTCAAGAAGTTGCGAAAAAAACGTTGGCTGTCGCGGTATACAACCACTACAAACGCCTTTATCATCAAAAAGATGGCAATGACGTAGAATTAAGTAAGTCCAATATTTTATTGATTGGTCCAACAGGTTCAGGCAAAACCCTATTGGCGCAATCTTTGGCCAAACAATTAGACGTTCCTTTCGCCATTGCCGATGCCACCACGCTTACCGAAGCAGGTTATGTTGGCGAAGACGTGGAAAATATTCTGACCAAATTATTGGGCAAATGTGATTTTGATATAGAAAAAGCACAAAAAGGCATTGTGTACATTGATGAAATAGACAAAATCTCACGCAAAAGCGAAAATGCGTCCATCACACGAGACGTTTCAGGCGAAGGCGTACAACAAGCCTTATTAAAACTGATTGAAGGCACTGTTGCCAGTGTTGCGCCTGAAGGTGGTCGCCGTAGCCCAAACAAACATATGGTCAATGTAGACACC
>JAFSQZ010000181.1 GCA_017446355.1 Neisseriaceae bacterium | reverse complement strand
TATCAATTGTGTTAACAATTTTCGTGGGTAGGAAATAGGCAAAAATTAGGGAAATAAAACAAGCACATATAGAAATAGGTATAACAAAAACAAGTAATAAAGAAAAAATATATTTTATTGAAATTAATAAAGAACAACCAAAACCTATAATAAGGTAAATATAAAATGTTATCCATAACGAATACAAAATATCTTTTTTATTACGACACAATCTTAATTTTTCAACGCGAGAAAAAATCCATTTTCCAACAAATAAAGACGGAATAATTAAAATAGGAGACAAAAATGCAACCCCCAACATAACCCAACCTATTGCCACATCAAAAGATATTTTTCCGAATAATACCCAAACAATGGTATAACATAAACAAAACAATATAATAGACAATGGTACATTACATATACACTGCATAGTGCGATATTTTTTATAATCCTGAAATTGTTTCATTATTTGTCCTTTTTCAGGCTGCCTGAAACATTTTGCCGTTATGGTGGGTCGAAGACCCACCCTACGATTAGCTCTGGGCATATTTTACAAAAATTACGGACATTTATGTAACATTACTTTCAAAAGTTTTCAGGCAGCATCAAACGTTCTTGTTCATACCAAAAGCCGTCGTGTCGTAAGGCGACTTTTGCTACCAACGCTTTGCGTATGGTTTTGACTTCGTCTAATGAAATAATGTGTTCGGCAGACACCCTTGCTGGCGCAAGATATTGATGGGGGGCAAATACGTAAAATTTATCTGTTGAATCAAAATGTTGAAAACCATCTTTGTTATCAATCAAACGCCCTGACCAAGTGTTTACAGGATAAATTAAATCATTATTCAGGCTGCCTGAATGGGTGAATGCGCAACCACGAATAATGCTGACACGTGTCAATTCTTGCGCATCAATTTGATGTTTACGCAAAACATCTTGTGCATTTAGGCTGCCTGAAAGTTGTAATTGTGCAATCAGTTTTGCTTGTTTGTTTAATAAAGTGTCTTGACGGTTTAAACCACACATTGTTTCAGGCTGCCCTGTTGGCGAACCGTAATATTTACACGTTAATTCAAGGTGATAAAGTTGATGATTCAGTTGTACCACAAAATCCAATGCGCCTTGTTGTTGCTTGGTTTGCGCATCAAACACGGCTAAATTGTGTGCCAACAGTTGACTGTGTGGCGCGTGGCGAAACCAAAAAGCCAATAAGTTTTCGGCATAATGCCCTAAACGTAGTGCAAATAGGTTTTCAGGCAGCAAGTGTGGATTGTCGTTCAATTGTAATAAATACCGAAAACCGTGTTCGCCCAAGAGTTCACGGCGCGATAATTCGCAACCGCTTTTCCATAATGCTGGTGCCGTTAATAAGCTGGCTAAATCTCGCACCACAGGATTGGTTAGTCGCCACCAAAGGGCATCTTGCGCATAGTTCATAATGTTCAGGCTGCCTGAAATGGCTGCAAAATGTGTTGTTTACGAGAAGTGTAATAAACTATCTTATTGTTTGATAAAGAATTTCTTTATTTTATGCTGAATGAGAAAAATGACTGTTTAAGGCGCGCGCATACTTTGTAATTTTGCTAAAAATACTTCATCAACCACTTCTGCCTCAAACCACCAAAAAGCTGCTTTTTTGATGGCCCAATAACTGCTTGTTTCCCAATGTTGGTTCAACATAAACGCGCATAATTGTCCAAGCCAAGGCTGATGCCCAACCACGACAACGGTTTTATCATTCGGAATTTCTAATAATAATTGCGCGATTT
>JAFSQZ010000180.1 GCA_017446355.1 Neisseriaceae bacterium | reverse complement strand
TGACCACATACGCCATTTTGACAAGCGTGTGGCAAGTTAATGCCTTGTGAAAGTGCGGCGGATAACAAGGATTGTTGTTCTTCGCTATTGAATTCAGTTTGACTGGGTAATACGTTAATTTTATAGGTCATTGTCTTCTTTCAGGCTGCATCTTTTGGCTGCAACCAATCTTGAATATTGGTTAAAATAAGTTTTGCTAGTGCATCAATCCATTCCGAGTTGGCGTTTAAACAAGGAATGTAGTGAAATTGTTTGCCACCTGCATCAAGAAATTGTTGTTTACCTGTGATGGCGATTTCTTCCAAAGTTTCCAAACAATCGGCAACAAAACCAGGACAAAATACGTCTAATGTTGTGATGCCTTGTTCAGGCAGCGTATCCAATAACGTTTGCGTAGAAGGTTCAAGCCATTTGGCGCGACCGAAACGACTTTGAAAACCCACCAAATAATCTTGTTCGTTTAACCCCAAGCTTTGCGCGATTAACTGTGCGCTGGCGTAACATTCATCTTGATAAGGGTCGCCTTGTTGTTTGTGTTGAAACGGAATACTGTGAAAGCTAAACAACAATTTTTCTGCCGCACCATTTTGTTCACGAAATTGACGAATATGGTTTGCAGCTGCCTGAACATAAGCTGGGTGATTGTAAAAACGCGAAATGGTGCGCAGCGACATTTGATTAAATTGTTTTGCCATTTGCAAGTAAACTTTATCCAAAGCCGCCCCTGTGCAACTGCTGGCATATTGTGGGAATAAAGGCAAAACCAGTAAACGTCCAACCCCTTGATTTTTCAATTCCATCATCGCGTTTTCAACACTCGGTTTACCATACGTCATCGCCACACTTAACATAATGTTTTCAGGCAGCTGTTTGCGCAAACCCTCTAATTGTTGTCGCGTATAAGTCAAAATAGGTGAACCATCTGTTTGCCAAACTTTTTGATAATTTTTTGCACTTTTGGGCGAACGAAATGGCAAAATCACACCGTATAACAAAGGCAACCAAAAAAGTTTTGGCGCATCAATCACACGGTGATCCGATAAAAACTCACGCAAAAAAGGACGTACTGCTTGTGCAGTAGGCGCAGTGGGTGTACCTAAAATCAGCAACAACACGCCAATTTTATTTTGTTTATCCAATGACAAATGAGGTTCAGAGTGAAATTTCATCGTTCAGGCTGCCTGAAAGTTATTTTAAACTTTGTAAACACTGTTGGTCGCGTCTCGCAAAAGCTTGCTCACCACCCAATAAATTCAATTGTTCTGTGGCAGACAGTTTAGAAAGCGATTGCAATTGTTTATCACTTAATTTTTGCAAAGGTTCGTCCCACATACACACGCAATACTGTTGAATCAATTTTTGGTCAGGGTCGGTTAATTGTTTACTTTGCAAAGCTTGTTGCCAATTAGCCGTAAACGGCACATTCTTCATACAGCTTTCAATCACAGCTGCTTTCATTTTTGGTTTACTCATTGCGCATTGGCTAAGAAAGAAAAACGTGGCAAACATCACCGCAATCACGCGTAACCACATAATAATGGCACGCCGTTTTTTGGGGGTATTTGTTGGTTCGGAAATAGGGAGATTGGCATTCATTGATGTTGCGATGGTAAATTAAAAATAAGTATCTTACGAAATTTTCAGTTTTTTGAACAGCAAAAACCATTTTCAGGCAGCCTGTAATAAAGCTGCCTGAAACGTTATTGATATGATTTTATTTTGCAGCTTCCAAAGCTTGCGCCAAATCTGCAATCAAATCATCAATGTCTTCAATACCAACAGACAAACGCACCATATCTTCGGAAACGCCAGCAGTTTTTAACTCTTCGCTGGATAACTGACGATGAGTGGTTGTTGCTGAATGGCAAGCCAGTGAGCGTGTATCACCAATGTTTACAAGACGTACAAACACTTTTAGTGCATCAATAAATTTTGCCCCTGCTTCGCGTCCACCTTTAATGCCAAAACTCAATAAACCTGATGCTTTACCGTTAAAATCGCGGTCAATCAAAGCTTTGTCAGGACTGTTGGCAAGACCTGGATAGTTTACCCACGCAACTTGTGGGTGATTTTGTAAAAATTCTGCCACCGCCAAAGCATTTTCACAATGACGTTGCATACGTAAAGCCACGGTTTCAATGCCTTGTAAAATCAAGAAAACATTCATCGGACTAATGGCTGCACCTGTATTGCGTAAAGGAACAACACGAGCGCGTGCGATAAAAGCTGCTGCACCAAAATGTTCGCTGTAATTCACACCGTGATAGGAAGCATCAGGTGTGGTGAGCATTGGGAAGCGGTCAGAATGCGCTTTCCAATCAAATTTACCACCATCAATAATCGCGCCACCTAAACTATTGCCATGACCGCCCAAATATTTGGTGAGTGATTGAATCACAATATCTGCACCCAATTCCAAAGGACGACATAAAACAGGTGAAGGAACGGTGTTGTCCACAATTAAAGGGACACCAACTTGATGTGCTAATTGAGCAATCTGTGGAATATCCGCCACTTTAATCGCTGGATTACTGATGCTTTCGCAAAAAACCAATTTGGTTTTTTCATCGGCTAATTGTGCAATTTGTTCAGGGTGTTTCACATCAAAAAAGCGCACTTCAATCCCTTGTCTGGGCAAAGTGTGCGCAAAAAGGTTGTACGTACCGCCATATAACGCGCTGGCAGCAATAATGTTATCACCTGCCTGAACCAAAGTTTGCACCGCATAAGTAATCGCTGCCATACCACTGGCAACCGCTAATGCTGCCACACCACCTTCCAAAGCAGCCACACGTTGCTCCAACACATCTGTGGTGGGATTCATAATGCGTGTGTAAATATTACCAGGCACCGTCAAATTAAATAAATCCGCACCGTGTTGTGTGTTGTCAAACGCATAACTGGTGGTTTGATAAATAGGAACGGCTACTGATTTAGTGGTTGGTTCAATAGTATAACCAGCGTGAATAGCTTGGGTGTTAAATTTCATCTTCTTTCCTTATGTCAGTGATAATAAAGGTATGTTTCATTAAAAAAGCTTTGCAAAAACATATTTAATAACGCGTTTTGCTAGGCTAACGAAACATTTTACCCCTTTTATCAGGTTTACAATATTCAAAAATACGTTCTAACCGTTTTCAGGCAGCCTGAAACTTTATTTTTATTATTTCAAACAATGCTTCACAATCAAAATAATAAATAGATATAAACTTTATGTTTCTTTCAAAAAAAGCCAAATAAATTAAAGATATTTTCCTTGTCTTCAATATATTTATGCTGCCTGAAAACCATTTCCATTTATAGCAACATCAAACTTGCCAATCCCAAGAAAATCAAAAACCCCCCAGAATCGGTTACAGCAGTAATCAACACAGAGCTGCCCAAAGCAGGATCGCGTCCCATTTTTTCTAAAACCACAGGAATAGCAACCCCCAAAACCGCAGCCAAAAGCAAATTCAAGGTCATTGCCGCCACCATTACCAAACCTATCCCCATATTGTGATACAACCACCACGACACCAGCCCCATTACACTTCCCCAAAGCACGCCATTAACCAATGCCACGCCCAATTCTTTGCGCAATAATAACCACGCTTGTGAAGTGGAAATTTGAGCATTCGCCATCGCACGAACAATCATCGTAATCGTTTGATTACCCGAATTACCACCAATGCCCGCAACAATCGGCATTAAGGCAGCCAATGCCACAATTTGTGCAATGGTGCTTTCAAACGCATCAATCACACGACTGGCAATAAAGGCAGTAACCAAATTCACTGCCAACCAAACCCAACGGTTTTTTACCGAATCCCAAACAGGCGCGAACAAATCTTCCTCATCATTCAAACCTGCCATATTTAACATATCGGTTTCGCTTTCTTCGCGAATCACGTCCACAATTTCAGCAATGGTTAATCTGCCTATCAATTTTTTATCGTTGTCCACCACAGGGGCAGTTACCAAGTCATAGCGTTCAAATGCTTGCGCGGCTTCTTCGGCGTTATCTTCTGGGCGAAACAGCACAACATTACGCGCCATCACTTTTTCTACTTCATCATCGGGTTCAGAAATCAAAAGTTTACGTATCGGCAACACGCCTTGCAAAATGTCGTTTTCATCAACCACAAAAATTTTATCGGTATGTTCAGGCAGGCTATCAAAGCGGCGCAAATAGCGTAACACCACTTCACAACTCACGTCCGCACGAATACTGATCATATCAAAATCCATCAACGAACCGACTTGGTCGTCTTCATACGACACTGCTGCCTGAAACTGTGCGCGTTCTTCTTCATCACGTGTTTGCAAAACTTCGTCCATCACGTGAGTTGGCAAATCTTCCACCAAATCTGCCAATTCATCAGAATCCATATCTTCCACAGCAGCCACCAGCTCCTGTGTTGCCATTGTTTCAATCAAACTTTCGCGCACTGCATCAGATACTTCCAGCAAAACATCACCGTCTTCTTCTGGCGCAACCAATTTCCACACCAACACACGTTCTTTTTGTGGCAAGCCTTCCAAAACACTGGCAACATCAGCAGGGTGCAATTCACGCAACAAACCCAAAAGTGTCTGTAAACGTTTATTGTGTTTGGGGTCAGGCAACTCACTCTTGGGGGAAATATCGCTATAAAAAGGCAATATTTGAGTGGCTAATTTATGAATGTATTCAAAGTCATAGCTGGTTACGTACTCAACATTATCGTTGTTATCTTTTTGAGAGAGGTTTTGATTGTGTTCCATACGCGCTCCGCTGCCTGAAAGCAACGTGCGTTCAGGCAGATTCAGAATAAGAAATTAAGAAAAACAGTGTTTACCAAACAATAAAAACTCGATGAATCGTCCATATTTTTATGTTATCAAATGAAGACCGCACTATTGTACACATATTCAGGCAGCCTGAAAACGTGTACAATGCGCTATTTTTTATTGATGGCAACACAAAAATATGACTTATCGTATCCGTCGTTCTGAACAAGAATCCCCTACAAGCTTTTCTTCTACTTCTTCTATTGATGATGACAAATGGGCAAAAGCCACCTTACGAGATGTGCTTTTTGAAGCGTATCACGAACAAAAACGTGCGCGGTTTTGGCGCAATTTTTGGCGTTTTATGGCTTTATTGGTGTTTTTCACCATTATGGCAGCCAGTTTTAAAGGAAATAACACCAACAGCAAAAACACCAAACAACTTTTGACAAACAAATCCGCACACACCGCTGTTATCAATTTATCGGGCGAAATTGGTGGCGACCCTTATCTTGACCAAGTGAATATGTTGCGTGAAGGTATGAAAAATGCCTATAAAAATAAAAACGTCAAAGCCATTATCATTCGCGCCAACAGTCCTGGTGGTTCACCTGTGGTGTCTAATGTCGCGTTCAGTGAAATTATGCGTTTAAAAGCGATGCACAAAAATGTTCCTGTTTACGTGGTTGCCGAAGATATGTGTGCATCAGGCTGCTACTACATCGCAGCAGCAGCAGATAAAATTTTTGCAGACCCATCTAGCTTGATTGGCAGTATTGGTGTGATTGGCAGTGGTTTTGATGCCACAGAATTGATGGAAAAACTTGGCGTAAAACGTCGCGTGCGTATTGCAGGCAATAATAAAGGTATGGGCGATCCATTTACAGTGGAAACACCTGAACAACAAGCCATTTGGCAACAAATGCTCACACAAATTCACACAGAATTCATCAATGCCGTACGCAAAGGTCGTGGCGCACGTTTACAAGAAAAACACTATCCTGATTTATACAGTGGTCGCATTTTCACAGGCATTGAAGCCAAAAAAGCAGGTTTAATTGATGATTTTGGCAATATTTACAGTGTGGCACGTGATGTGGTTAAAGCCCCTGAATTAGTGGACTATACGCCAGAAGACGATGATTTGGTAACGTTCTTAAATCGCCGTTTTGGCACAGAAATACGCCAAGTTATTGAACAAAAACTGCATCGTTTTTGGTAAACACTGATTTTCAATCACACAAGCTGCCTGAAAGATTTTCAAGTTTTCAGGCAGCTAAAACACCGACTTACAAAATACCGAGTGATACGAAAAAATGATGAATCGAATTGAACAAACATTTACTGACTTGGGTAAACAAAAAGCCTTAATTACATACATCACCGCAGGCGATCCCAAGCTTGCCGACACACTTAATATTATGCACAGTTTGGTGGACAAAGGCGCGGACATTATTGAATTAGGCGTTCCTTTTTCCGACCCAATGGCAGATGGACCCACCATTCAACGTGCAACCGAACGAGCATTAGCCAATAATGTATCGCTTAAAGACGTTTTGCAACTGGTGAGCCAGTTTCGCCAAAGCAACCAACACACGCC
>JAFSQZ010000020.1 GCA_017446355.1 Neisseriaceae bacterium | reverse complement strand
CCAGCCCTTTGTGTTTAAATGAAACAATCATTTTTTGCCTGTTTGTATCGTGTATCGTTTCACTTTACAACAGATAAACAATATTGGCAATAAACTTTTTCAGGCAGCCTAAAATTAAATAGTCATAAAAAAATCATCTTGTGGGCGATTGTCATCGTAGTTTTTGGTTAACTCATCAATAACCGAGCCGATTTTTTCTAATTTTCGCGTGTTCAGTAAAACCACGTTATAGAAAAACCAGCATAAAGCCAAAATTGCCCAATGACCATTATTGAGTAATTGGATTTTGTATTTTTCTTCACCGTTCTCTTTTTGACCGTCAAAGTCAATCACGTTTTCTATTTTAAATTGTGCAATATCGTTTTGAATAATGCACTGCTTTGTGGAAAATAAATATTGATAGGCTTTTAAGCCAGCCTGAAAGTCTTTCTCACGGAAATAATAATCCGCGTCTAATAGTTCGTTATTGGTAATAAAAATGATGTCAGGCATTATTTTTTCAATGGTAAACACGCCTTTTTTGGCAATCACAAGTTTGTTTTCAATCACTACCGCGTAAATGGTTACGCATTCACCAAAAACGCCGTTAAAGGCTGCCTGAATATTCATAGAAACACCGATAAAAAAATAATAAAAACAATTAGATAATAATTAAAATATTTTACCAAAAATAAGGCTTTCCTATGATTGATATTTTTCAGGCAGGCAGACTGCATCGCGCTTTACGCGAAAAATCATTGAATAAACAAGCGTATCAGCCACATATACCGCATATTGTGATGAAAAATGAAGAATACGACCCTAGTTTAACGCAAAAATTCGTTTATCACGACCGCGAAAATTGGTATTCAAGCGCAGGGATTTGTGGGTTTTGTGATGTGGATTTGCCGATAGAAAAAGGCGCGAAACGGTTTTTAACCGAAACAGAAATCATCACGACTGCTAATAAGAAAAATAAAGGCTTAAATTTGTATGAATAATAAAAACAACAATGAAAATGTTTTAAACAACGCGCCGAGCCGTGATTTTAAGTATACGAAGAAACTGAATGAGCAATTAAATAAAGCACGCGCCAAAGCAAAAAGCGCGTTAAATTTAGCGCATATTTTGGATTTGAAAAAACCGCTAGCAGAGAAAGCACTTCAAGAAGTTAATCTTAATCAAGGGCAGTTGTACACACAACTTACACAAGCGGATTTAAAACGATTTGCGCAAAAAGTCATAGCCTTGAAAAAGGATTTTACAGGGCGCAAAATTCAAGGCGGTATCACACCTAATGCGATTATTGCGCGTTCGCGACAAATAGACATTAAGCGTTGTCAGGACGAAATTCACACCGTGCAAGCAATACGCCTTGAAAAAGACGGCGTTATTCATTTTCGCACCAATGCGTCTAAAAAATACGGCGCAACACATCATATTGTCAGCGTGCAGTTTTTAAACTTTCAGGCTGCCTTAACCGCCGAAAAAATCACTAATGATTTTTTAAACGCTTATATGAAAGGCGCGGTAAAATTTGATTGTGATTGTGGACGACATCGCTTTTGGTATCGCTATATTGCCACTGTTGGCGGTTTTGCTTATGGCACGCTAGAAACCGCGTTTCCAAAGGTTCGCAACCCTGAATTAACAGGTTTAGCGTGTAAACACGTTATCCGCGTGATGCACACGCTTGCACGCAATCCGAGCGCGTTAAGGCAAGCCGTGAAAATGCACATTGCGCGTTATCGTAAAGACCCTAATCAAGTTGCTAAAACGTTTACGAAAAAACAAGTTCAACAGCACACACATAAGGCAACAGATAAAGCCATACGCAAACCAAACGAAAGAATGTTAAGAGAAGTTTCTTTATTTATCAAAGAGAAAGCAAAACAAATGAGTTTATCCACACGCGAGAAAGCAATGGCAAAACTGGGTTTTATGTTGGCACGCGGTGAAATCACAGCAAAAGATTTTCATGCAGCGTCTAAAAAATTATTGTGGAAATAAATACT
>JAFSQZ010000179.1 GCA_017446355.1 Neisseriaceae bacterium | reverse complement strand
CCGATTTAAAAGAAAGCAAAGCCATTTCGCTGCCTGAAAAAACAGTGTTTTATTCATTCAACGAATTGGGTAAACAACAACCCGAACCGTCCAAACGACACGTAAAAAAATGGGCATTATGGCGTGCTTTATCTTCAGGCAGCTATGATTTAGCCAGTTTAAAAAAACTCAACACCAACGCAGCCGCCCTATTAAAAACTTATGAAAAACATCAATGGCTTGAAATCAAAGAACAACATTTACCCTCCATTGGTGAGCCGCCATTCAAACTCAATAAAGAACAACAACAAGCCGTCCAAGCCGTGCAAAACAAATTAGGCTCATATCAAGCATTCTTGCTACATGGCATTACAGGCAGCGGCAAAACCGAAGTCTACTTTGAAATGATGGCAAGCGTATTAAAAGCAGGTAAACAAGTTTTATTTATGCTGCCTGAAATCAATTTAACGCCACAACTCTTAACACGCATAGAAAAACGTTTTCCCAACATACCATTAGCAATATTGCACAGCCAAACGCCCCCAGCACAACGCTCTCGCGACTATTTACGCGCCCTAACAGGTGAAGCAAAATTGATTATTGGCACACGTTTATCAGTGTTCACACCCATTGCCGATTTAGGTTTAATTGTGGTTGACGAAGAACACGATTCCTCATTTAAACAAGACAACGAACTACGTTACCACGCACGAGATTTAGCAGTATGGCGTGCGCATCAAACACAATGTCCCATTGTTTTAGGCAGTGCCACACCCAGTTTAGAAAGCTGGCACAAAGCACAAACAAACGCCTATCAATTACTCACCTTAACCCAACGCGCCCATCAAAACGCCAAGCTGCCTGAAATACATTTATTAGACATTCGTCGCTTAACCCTAAACAACGGCATATCACAACAAGTCATTGAATTATTACAAAAAAACCATCAACAAGGCGGCTTATCTTTGGTTTATTTAAACCGTCGTGGATTTGCCCCTGCCCTATTTTGTGCCGATTGCGGACACACTTTTGGTTGTCCACACTGCTCCGCCAAACTCGTCTTGCATCAACGCTCCCGACAATTACGTTGTCATCACTGCGATTTCAGGCAGCCTATTGCACGCGCCTGCCCAGAATGCGGCAATCAAGATTTAACCGCAGTCGGACACGGCACGCAACGCATTGAAGAAACCTTACGCCACTGCTTACCCAACGCACGTATTGCACGCGTAGACCGCGACAGCATCAGCAAAAAAAACGATTGGCAAAAACTCTATCAAGCCATTCACGCCAATCAAATTGATATCCTGATTGGCACACAAATGCTTGCCAAAGGACACGATTTTGCACAACTCAATTTAGCAATCATCATCAACGCTGACGCATCTTTATTCAGTAGCGACTTTCGTGCGCCCGAACATTTATTTGCCGAATTGATGCAAGTTTCAGGACGTTCAGGACGCAGCGACACAGCAGGCAAAGTTATGATTCAAACAAGGCTGCCTGAACACACTGTATTTCACGCCATCAAAACACAAAACTACGCACAATTTGCCCAACAAGAATTAAGTGAACGGAAACTCTTTTCACTGCCACCTTTTTCTTTTCAGGCAGCCATTCGTGCCGATGCACCGCAAATGCAACAAGCCGCTGATTGGCTAAACGCTATTCGCCAAATCATCACACCAATGCTGCCTGAAAACGTCCAACAAACCCCCGTTATGCCTATGCAAATGGTACGGCTTGCACAACGCGAACGAGCACAAATATTTCTAGAAAGCACCGACCGCAAACAATTACACCACGCTTTAAGCCTATGGCAACAACTATTAGAACAACAACGCACCCACCATATTCGTTGGCATATTGACGTGGACACACAAGACGCGTAAGCAAACTTTTATAAAACAATCTATTAAAATTGAAAGCCTTTGCAAAACGCGTCATTCTGAATTTTTCATAGAAAAGCGAATAATCCTAATGATTTGTTTTATATAAACATTTTTCGCTTACGTTCAGAATAGCAACCAATAAAAAGTAGGATTTTGCAAAGCTTTCAAAAAACAAAAAATAATACAGTTTCAGACGTTTCAATAACTTCCATTTCATTTCTTTTGATGAGAAATAGTGGTAAATATGACACAAAACAAAACGAAGCATTCTCCAATTACTCTTCATCAAGTAATTAAGAAAACGCTTCGCCTCACCGAAGTGTATTAAAAATGACACACTTTACAAGAAATCAAACCCAAACAATGAGCCAAAATCTAAAACAACTCATCAATTGCATCTTGTTGCGTATTTTGTTGTTTAGGTTTACTGATAGAAGGTGTTGGCTGACTTGGTTTAACAGGCTCCACCACTTGTTCTTGGATAGGCACAACAGATGTTGCTTCAATAGCCAATTCTTCATCATCTTTTTGACCAGTTTGTTGTACCGCATCAGGATCAGTAGTGCTGTTATCAAGTGCACGATTAGAAGTATGTTGCTGTTCCTGCAAATACACCTCACCATCAACAGAAACAACACCTGCTGGCTGTTTAAACGCTGATGGCGCAACACCTTTTAAAGCAAACCGCATATAGTCAATCCAAATAGGCAATGCCAACGTACCACCATAACCACGTCTACCCATATTTTTAGGCGTATCATAGCCCACATAAACAGCGGTTACGATTTTAGGGGTGTAACCCACAAACCAAGAATCTTTAAAATCATTGGTTGTCCCTGTCTTACCTGCCAAATCAGAACGACCCAATGAAGTCGCGCGAGTCGCTGTACCGCGTTGAACAACATCTCGCAATATAGAAGTCATAATGTAAGCATTGCGTGGATCGATAACTTGTTTAGCATTTTGCCCAGCCACCATTGGTTGCATCTGCGCACGCAATTGTCCCTTGCTGTCAAAAATTTTATCAACAATATAATTGGAGATTTTATAACCACCATTAGCAAAAACTGCATACCCTTCTGCCATTTGTAAAGGTGTGGTTGTTCCCGTTCCCAACGCCAAAGAAAGCGTTTTCGGAAGTTGTTCTTCCTTAAACCCAAAACGTTTTGCCCACTCGCGAGCATATTGAACCCCCATCGCTTGCATAATACGCACAGAAACTGTGTTTTTTGAACGCGTCAAAGCAGAACGCAAAGTCATCATACCTGAATAATGACCATCAGAATTTTTAGGCGACCACCCACCAATACTCAACGGCGCATCATTCACCATAGTAGATGCCGTCATACCACGAGAAAGCGCAGCCGAATAAACAAAAGGCTTAAATGTTGAACCAGGTTGGCGAGCACTTTGAGTGGCGCGGTTAAAAGCTTTATTATGAAAATCATATCCACCCACCAAAGCCAAAATCGCGCCCGTATTTGCGTCCAAAGACACCAAAGCCCCTTGAATTAAAGGCTGTTGAACCACTGTCCATTGACCATTTGAAAGCTTCATCACACGAATCAATGAACCAACTTTCAAAGCGTTCCCCCCCAATCGCTTATTATTCAGAGCACTACGCGCAATCCCCATTTTACTTGCAGGAATATCCAATTTATTACCACCTTGCATATAAACACGAATACCCTTGCTATTGATATCAGAAATAAGAGCAGGAACCATATTTTCTACGGTATAAGTAGAAGAAAGGATTTTTTCCATTTCATCATCTAAACCATCTTTATTTACTTGACTTAAATCAAATTGTTGTTCTGCCCCACGATAAGCGGAACCATTATCAAATTGACGCAAAGCCTTACGCAAAGCGGTAGTCGCTGCTTTTTGGTTAGCAATCTTAATGGTGGTGTACACTTGAAAACCTTGCGTATAAACATCTTCACCGTAACGTTCATACAATCGTTGACGTGCCAATTCTGCAACATACAAAGCATTCTGATCCACTTCCAAACGATGACGCTCATAAACCAATTGCTCATTTAAGGCAGCCTGACGTTGTGAAGGCGTAATCATATTCAAATCAACCATATTGTTGAGAATATACTCTTGGCGCAAACGCGCACGTTCTGGATTCACAATAGGATTAAAAGAAGAAGGTGCTTTGGGCAAACCAGCCAAAATAGTAGCTTCTGCCAAAGTTATATCTTCAACAGGCTTATTAAAATAAGTTTTTGCAGCAGCAGTGAAACCATAAGCACGTTGTCCCAAATAGATTTGGTTAAAATACAACTCCAAAATTTGATCTTTGGTTAAATTTTTTTCAATTTTATAAGCTAACAAAGCCTCATTGAATTTACGTGTCAGCGTACGCTCATTGGTTAAATAAAAATTACGAGCCACTTGTTGTGTAATGGTACTCGCACCTTGTGGTGCATTTCCTCTTACATTGCTCAACACTGCACGTGCAATCCCCATTAAATCCACACCAAAATGTTGATAAAAACGTTTATCTTCCGCCGCAATAACAGCATCTTTCAATACCTGTGGAAACTGTTCAATCGGTGTAAATGAGCGTCTTTCTTCACCATAAGTACCAATAACCACCCCATCAGCGGAATAAATAATTAAAGGTTCCCTAGGTTGATAATTTTTAATCGCATTTAATTCAGGCAGCTTTGGATACGTAAGCAATACAGCAATCGCAACCAATCCAATAGCAAATAAAAACAAACCCAAAAACAGACCTAAAACAGTAGTAATAAAATTTTTCATCTCAATTTTTTGTATAAAGTTAACAAAAACACCATTTGTTTTAACAAAATTTTCATTTGTTTTCTAAATTAAAGTAAAATAACAACCAAGTTTTGTTATTTAAACAAAAATTAATCACAACAAATGACTGAAAACGTCATTATAAACGGTTTGAGTGTTTTGTAAGGATTTAAATTATGCGTTTAAAGGTAAACGGAAAGAAATCAAGCAATAAAGGGGCTTCTGTCGGATTTGGCAAAAGTATTATTGGCTTGGATATTGGGCAAAATTCCATTCGAATGGTTCAGCTTTCAGGAAAGTCCATCAACAATATCCAAGTTGAAAAATATGCCATTGAATATCTGCCTCAAGGGGTTGTTTCAGGCAAAGAAATAGTAGATTTCCAACAACTTGTTTCTTATTTGCAACAGTGTTACAGCAAATTAAGTACCAGTTGCAAATTGGCTAATATTTCCCTGCCATTTAGCGACGTAACCATTGAGGAAAACGTACACTATAATCCTAAAGATGTTGAAGCATCATTAGAGGAAATTGCTAACGAGCAAGTATCCATAGTCGGTTCGCTTGATGAAATGAATTACGACTGGACAGTACTCCATGAAGACGAAGAAACACAAGATCAAACTGTTTTGATAGTGGCAACTAGAAAAGACAATGTAGAACGTTGTGTGGATTTAGCTGATGAAATAGGCGTAAAACTTGCCAACGTAGACGTAGACTTATTTGCTTCTGCAAATGCATTCTTGTATGCTGACGCAGTTGAAGGTGGCGAGTTTAGCTATGAACGTATCGCATTATTTGATGTGGGTGATACCACTATGAAATGTGTGATTATGGATGGCGGTAAAATTCT
>JAFSQZ010000178.1 GCA_017446355.1 Neisseriaceae bacterium | reverse complement strand
CAAATTATCGGAAGCGGAACAGGCGCAAGTGGCAACGTTAGACGGTGCTGTTGCGTTGATGTTGGCTTATCCGAATGTGATTAAACGACCTGTGTTGTGGCTTGGGAAAAAAGTGGTGGTTGGTTTTGATGAAACCGTTTATCAATCATTGTTTCAGGCTGCCTGAACATTAAAAATATTGTATGATGAAAACCACGTTTTTTATTGCTGATTTGCATTTGTCAGATGATACGCCAAAGTTGAATGCGTTGTTTGTGCAGTTTATGAATGAACACGCGCCAAAAGCTGATGCATTGTATATTTTGGGCGATTTGTTTGAAGCGTGGATTGGTGATGATAACGATAGTGAAACCGCGAAACAGGTGGCGCAAACCATTAAGCAATTTAGCCAATTTGCGCCTGTTTATTTTATTGCGGGTAACCGTGATTTTTTAGTGGGCAAAGACTTTGCACGACGCGCTAATATGACTTTGTTGCCTGAACAAACAGTTATTAAAAGGTATCAGCAACGCCTGTTATTAACACACGGCGATGAAATGTGTTTAGATGATGTGGTTTATCAACGTTATCGGCGTGTGATGCGTAATGGTTTGGTGCGTTTTATTTTGTGTCATTTGCCTTTGAAATGGCGTAAACAAATCGCGGCTAAACTTCGCGACAAAAGCCGAAGTAGGAAGGTTTTGCCACAAAATTATCAAGTTGCCGATGTAAGCGAACAAGGCATTCAGGCAGCCTATCAACGCTTTGCACCGATTGATGTGTTGATACACGGACATACGCACCGTCCTGATGTGCACATTCACTCAATCAATCAAAATCGTTTGCAACGTTATGTATTACCCGATTGGCGTGAACACGATAATAAATGTGGTTTTTTGGCATTAAACGAACACGGCATCACATTTGGTGAATGGCTATTTATGCAGCCTGAAAACAAGCAGCAAGAAAGTAAATCTTTATGACACACCCTTATCAACGAAATCGTATTGCACGCAATGCTTTACCCAGTGCGCATATTTCTGAACACGGTAATATTCGTTCCTTGCATTTGGGTACGCCAACTATTCAAAGTTCAATGAATATGGATAATCCCAGTGAGCTGGTGTTGTCATATAGCCGCGTGATGATGGCGTGGTTGCTTTTTTGTCATCAGCTGCCTGAAAACGTTTTGCATATTGGTTTAGGTGGCGGTTCATTCGTTCGCTGGTTGGACGAATATTGTCCTGATATGCAACAAACCGCCGTAGAAATCAATCCACAAGTGATTGCCATTGCGCGAACCGTATTTGAGTTGCCTTTTGAAGATGAACAATTTGAAATCGTGTTGGCAGACGGCGCACAGTACATCAAAACCTTACGTGCCAGTACCGATTTAATTTTGGTAGACGGTTTTGATGGTGAACAAATTATTGATGACTTGGTGGGCGAAAACTTTTTTCAAGATTGTCGTGCTGCGATGACTGAAAACGGTATTTTTGTAACCAATTGGTGGCGCGATGATCGGCGTTATCCACAATTTGTGCAACGCTTGAAAAACGTTTTTGCAGGAAAAGTATTAGAAATTCCTGCCGAAACACACGGCAATGTTGCTGTATTGGCTTTTCAGGCAGCCCCAAAAGAATTAAGTTTTAATAAACTAAAAAAACGTGCCAATAAATTAGCTGAACAATACGGTTTGGATTTTCAACGTATGCTTGCCGATGCCAAAGCCAGTAACGCACACAACGACAAACAATTTCAATTTTAACCATTTAAACAAGGATAAAAGCTATGATAAACATCAATCGTTTACGTGAAATGAAACAAAATGGCGAAAAAATTGCGATGCTTACTTGTTACGAAGCCAGTTTCGCCGCAATGATGAATCGCGCTGGTGTGGATATGTTGTTGATAGGCGACTCATTAGGAATGACCGTGCAAGGACATACTTCCACGCTGCCTGTAAGCAATGATGATATGGCTTATCATACCGCTTGCGTGGCGCGTGGAAACAGTCAAGCAATGATTGTTGCCGACTTACCTTTTGGTGCTTATCAGCAAAGTAAAGAACAAGCCTTTGCCGCTGCATCACAACTCATCGCAGCAGGCGCACATATGGTGAAATTAGAAGGCGGAGCCGTAATGGCCCCAACCGTTCGTTTCCTACAAGAACGCGCCATTCCAGTGTGCGCACACATTGGTTTAACGCCACAATATGTTAATATTTTTGGTGGTTACAAAGTACAAGGACGCGGAGATGCCGCAGCTGCTGTGTACAACGATGCAATGGCACACCAAGAAGCAGGCGCGGCAATGATTTTAATGGAATGCGTCCCCAGTCAACTCGCAAAACGCATTACCGATAATGTAAGCTGTCCAACTATTGGTATTGGCGCAGGCTTGGATTGTGATGGACAAGTTTTGGTGATGCACGACATACTTGGTATTTTTCCTGGCAAAACCGCAAAATTTGTCAAAAATTTTATGGAAGGACAACCCAATATTCAGGCAGCCTTTGAAGCTTATGTGCGAGAAGTCAAAAATAAAACATTCCCAGCAGAAGAATATCAGTTTTTGGCATAAGATGTTTGCATAAAACACAAAAATTCAGGCAGGATAGCGATGAACTATCCTGCCTGAACCGTTTTAAATTATTTTTCGTTTAAACAAACAATGGACAAACCATTAAAACGAATTAAAACGAACCATTAAGCCATAGCTTTAACTTTGGCAGACAAACGGCTTTTATGACGCGCTGCTTTGTTTTTATGAAACACACCTTTATCAGCAATACGGTCAATAATTTTTACATTTTCTTGATAAGCAGCTTGTGCAGCAGCTTTATCACCAGCTTCAACTGCTTTTAATACTTTTTTCACTGCGGTACGAAACGCAGTACGCAAGCTAGCGTTGTGTGCGCGTTGTTTTGAAGATTGACGTGCGCGTTTACGTGCTTGTGCGCTATTAGCCATTGAGTTACTCCTAAAAATAATTGATATAAAAATAAAACGCGCCATTTTAAGTGTTTCAGTATTTAAATGCAAGTTTTTAATCTAAAAATACATTCTAAAAATACATTAACTTGGTAAACAGCTGCCTGAAAACAACAAATCATTATGCTCGGAAAAAGACAAAATATTTTCATTTTTTGTTATTTTAAACAGTGGTCATCAGTAAGGTGAATGAAAAACAAAGTATCGTCAATTTTGCCGTTGTTTTGGACAACACGAAGCATTCGCAAAAATTTCACACGATAATACTGCGTTCACTTTTTCAGGCAGCCTGAAAACGGTTATAATCACACGTTTTGTTTTTTCTATTTGTTTTTTCTTTATTTCCTTATTTATTAGTTATTAGTAAAGCAAAATTATGCAAGAATATTATCAACCCTCTCTTATTGAGCCAGCCGCCCAAGAAAAATGGGCAAATAATCGTGCGTTTAATGTTGCCAACGACACCAATAAACCCAAATTTTATTGTTTATCAATGTTTCCTTATCCCAGCGGTAAACTGCATATGGGACACGTGCGTAACTACACCATTGGCGATGTGCGCAGTCGTTTTAAACAAATGCAAGGTTTTAACGTGTTGCAACCTATGGGCTGGGACGCATTTGGTATGCCAGCGGAAAATGCCGCGATTAACAACGGTTTAGCCCCAGCAGAATGGACGTATAAAAACATTGCCTATATGCGCCAACAATTGAAAAGTTTAGGTTTTGCATTGGATTGGGAGCGCGAAATTGCAACGTGCAAACCTGAATATTATCGTTGGGAACAATTATTGTTCACACGCTTATTTAAAAAAGGCATCGTGTATAAAAAATTAGGTCCTGTAAACTGGGATCCAGTAGACCAAACCGTTTTGGCAAATGAGCAAGTTATTGACGGTCGTGGTTGGCGTTCAGGCGCGTTGGTGGAAAAACGCGATATTCCGATGTACTACTTCCGCATCACCGATTATGCCGAGCAACTTTTAACAGATTTGGACACATTAGATTGGCCAGAATCTGTGAAAATTATGCAACGCAACTGGATTGGTAAATCACGCGGTATGACCGTGCGTTTCGCATTAGACGAAGACAGTAAAGTGGGTTTATCGGGCGACTGGGCAAAATTCTTGCAAGTTTATACGACACGCCCAGACACCCTTTTGGGTGCAACCTATGTTGCTGTTGCCGCAGAACACCCATTGGCAGAAGCCGCTGCTGCCAATAATCCTGTTTTACAAAACTTTATTGCCGAATGTAAATCAGGATCTGTTGCCGAAGCCGATATGGCAACAATGGAGAAAAAAGGTGTGCCAACAGGTCGCTTTGTGATTAACCCTTTAAATGGCGAAAAATTAGAAGTTTGGATTGCCAACTATGTATTGTGGGGTTATGGTGATGGCGCAGTTATGGCGGTGCCTGCTCACGATGAGCGTGATTTTGAATTTGCTTTAAAATTTAATTTGCCCATCAAACAAGTGATTTCCGTTAATCAACAAGTTTTTGACGATAAAAAATGGCAAGATTGGTATGCCGATAAAGAAAATGGCGTATTGGTTAATTCTGGCGAATTTAACGGTTTAGATTTTCAGGCAGCCTTTGATGCGATTGGTGATAAATTGCAACAATTAAATTCAGGTGAACCCAAAACACAATACCGTTTACGCGATTGGGGCATTTCACGCCAACGTTATTGGGGTTGTCCTATTCCCATTATTCACTGTGAACAATGTGGCGACGTGCCTGTGCCAGAACAAGATTTGCCAGTTGTGCTGCCTGAAAACGTTATTCCAGATGGTGCAGGTTCGCCATTAAGCAAAATGCCTGAATTTTACGAAACCACTTGTCCTTGCTGTGGTAAACCTGCGCGTCGTGAAACCGACACAATGGATACATTTGTAGAATCCAGCTGGTATCAATTCCGTTATATGTCGCCTGATTGTCAAGAAGGAATGGTAGATGCCAAAGCCGCAGCGTATTGGCAACAAGTAGACCAATACATTGGTGGCATTGAACACGCCATTTTGCATCTGCTTTACGCACGTTTTTTCACCAAATTGATGCGTGATGAAGGCATTGTTGGCGTAGACGAACCATTCAAAAACTTGCTTACACAAGGAATGGTCTTACAAGCCACTTACTTACGTGAACAAGCTGACGGTAAAAAAGAATGGTTTAACCCAGCAGACGTATCACTCACTTTGGACGAAAAAGGACGCGCCATTGCCGCCACGCTCAAATCTGATGGACAACCTGTCATCATTTCAGGCATAGAAAAAATGTCCAAATCCAAAAACAACGGCGTAGACCCACAAGAACTGATTAACGTCTATGGCGCGGACACCGCACGACTATTTATGATGTTTGCCAGTCCACCAGAACAATCATTAGAATGGTCTGATGCAGGCGTGGAAGGCGCACACCGTTTCTTGCGCCGTTTATGGCGAACCGTTTACGAATTTATCCAACAAGGTGGCGCAAACGTTACCGCTTTTTCGGGCAACGCCAACAATGTTTCAGGCAGCCTGAAAGACTTACGTTTGAAACTTCATCAAACCATTGCCAAAGTAACCGATGACTACGATCGTCGTCAACAATTCAACACCGTTGTTGCCGCCATTATGGCATTGCTCAACCAATACGACAAAACCGACACGCAAAGCGAAATCGGACAAAGCGTTGCACGAGAAGTGTTAGAAAACATCATCTTATTGCTTTCACCTATTGTGCCACACATTTGTGAAACCCTTTGGGGCGAGCTTAATCAAGGTGCAAACTTATGGCAACAAAGTTGGCCAAAAGCCGATGCCAGCGCAATGGTGCAAGATGAAATAGAACTGATGGTGCAAGTCAATGGCAAGCTGCGCGACAAAATCACCGTTGCTGCTGATGCTGATGAAGAAAACATCAAAGCCACAGCCATCGCCAGCGCAGGCGCACAAAAATTTATTGATGGCAAACCATTGAAAAAAGTCATCGTTGTGCCAAAACGCTTGGTAAATATTGTTGTTTAAATCCTTTTTCAGGCTGCCTGAACACCTTTTCAGGCAGCCTGAAACGTTTAATATTTCACCGTCATTACGAAGCCTTGCAAAGCAAGGATGTAGTAATCTCCTGACCATTAAAGAGCAGCCTGAAACCTTTGCAAAACCCTACTTTGTACGATTCGTCATTTTGACCTTGAACGAAGTGAAAGGGAAAAATCTTTATCAAACAAAGAATGAGATTCTTCACTTTTCTGCGAAAAGTTCAGAATGACAAGTTTTGCAAAGGTTTCAATTTCTAGAAAATTTCCGTCATTGCGAGCCGTGAAACGGCGTGGCAATCTCCTAAACACAAAGAGCAAAACGCAATCGTTCAGGCAGCCTGAAACCTTTGCAAAACCCTGCTTTTTTTATTAGTCATTCTGAGCGTAAGCGAAGAATCTTTTATAAAACAATCCATTAAGATTCTTCGTTTTCCTATGAAAAACTCGTCTAATAAAAAGTAGGTTTTTGCAAAAATTTCAGTATGCAAAAGTTTCACCCAAAAAATAATCTTGCTTGGCACTTAACCAGCAAGATTATTCTTTTTTATCACAGAAAAAACAGTGAATCACATATTTTCAAAAGAAAACATCACCGACAACGCTTTCTTCCTAAACACGCACCTGATTAGCTTTTGCCAACAATGCCAACATCTCTTCAGTGGTGTCCCAACCGATACAAGCATCGGTGATGCTTTTACCATAAACTTCTGGCTTATCTTGGCGACCCTCTTCCAAATGGCTCTCCACCATAACGCCCATAATATTATTCTCACCTGCCTGAATTTGTGCAGCAACATCTTCGGCAACCAACATTTGACGCGTAAAATCCTTGCAACTATTCGCATGACTAAAATCAATCATCAACTTTGTACTGATTCCAGATTTGGCGAATTGTGCCACAGCTGCCTGAACATGTTCACGGTCATAGTTAGGCTCTTTACCACCACGCAAAATCACATGACAATCAGGATTGCCCGTTGTATGCACGATAGCAGAATGACCTGATTTGGTTACCGATAAAAAATGGTGTGAGTGAGATGCTGCGCCCACTGCATCAATAGCAATTTTTAAATTACCGTCTGT
>JAFSQZ010000177.1 GCA_017446355.1 Neisseriaceae bacterium | reverse complement strand
TCATCTTTCAGGCTGCCTGAATGTTTAATGTATGGGTTTGAGTACCCATACAGCCAATAAAATCAGGATTAAAAACATAATCCAAGTGAGAATGCCTAACCAAAAATTTTGGCGGCGTTGACTGGCAAGTAGGTGTATGTAGGCATCGCGTATTTCTTGATGATTACTTTCTTTAAGTAAGCTATTGATTTTTCTAGGTAATGATGGAAGAATTTCTGTCCAATCGCTGCTTTCTTTTTTGATGTTTTTTAAAAGGGCGCGTGGTCCCACTTGTTCGTTCATCCAACGAGTGAGAAAAGGTTTTGCGGTGTCCCAAAGGTCTAAATTCGGATCCAGTTGGCGACCTAAACCTTCAATATTTAGCAGGGTTTTTTGTAAAAGTACCAGTTGTGGTTGAATTTCTACGTTGAAACGGCGACTGGTTTCAAATAAACGCATTAACACGATACCAAATGAAATATCAGCAAGTGGTTTATTGAAAATGGGTTCACAAACGGTACGCACAGCAGCTTCTAAATCTTCTGCACGCGTGTTGGCAGGTACCCAACCGCTTTCAATGTGTGCAGTGGCGACACGGTGATAATCGCGGTTAAAAAAGGCGAGAAAATTGATGGCAAGATAACGTTTATCATAATCCGTTAAACTGCCAACAATGCCAAAATCTAATGCGATGTAGCGCCCATCGGGGGCAACCAATATGTTACCAGGGTGCATATCGGCGTGAAAAAAACCGTGTTTAAAAACTTGGGTGAAGAAAATTTCTACGCCATAACGCGCCAATTGCTTTAAATCAATGCCATTTGCTTTTAAATGAGCAATTTCGGAAATGGGCGTTCCGTTCATCCATTGAATGGTGAGCACATCGCGACTGCAATAGTCAAAATAAACTTTGGGAACAATCAATTTGTCGCTGTTTTCAAAGTTGCGATAAATCTGACTGGCATTGGCAGCTTCGCGCATTAAATCTAATTCATCGTGAAGATATTTATCAAATTCGGCAACCACTTCACGCGGTTTTAAACGTTTACCGTCTTTAAACAAACGTTCAATCCACGTTGCCCCCCATTTCATTAAGGATAAATCTTGCTCAATAACACGCAAAATATTGGGGCGCAAAACTTTTACAGCCACTTCTTCGCCATTAAATAAACGCGCTTTATGAACTTGTGCAATGGACGCGCTGGCAACAGGTTGTTCATTAAATTCTGCGTAAACATCGCTGATTTTTTTATTAAACGATTGTTCAATTTGTTGGCGTGAAATTTGCGCATCAAAAGGGGGGACTTTGTCTTGTAGTTTTGCCAATTCAAGCGCGTAGCTTTCAGGCAGCAAATCAGGACGAGTGGACAATACTTGTCCAAGTTTCACAAAAATAGGTCCTAAACTTTCCAATGCCAAACGTAAGCGAACAGGCGCACTTTCGTGGGCAAATTTTTGCGAGCGTGGCAATAAACGCACCAAGCGTTGCAACCATTTTTGTTGAACGTGTTGCACCACAATATCGGACAAAGCATAGCGATAAATGGTTCTACTGATAACGACAAAGCGAGAAAAGCGTTTCATATTTGACTTATTTTGAGCGCGAAAAGAAACGTTGATTATACGTTAAATTCCCTTATTCATCTTGAAAGGTTTGCTGTAATCCAATGAGTTTTGTAGAATTTCCACTCTTTTGTTGGAAAAAAACATAAAAATGTTGACGGTTTACACTCATCAATCTTTGCCTGCTTATTTGCTGGACTTTGCCACGATTGAAACTCAACAAACGCTGCCTGAAAGCGGTGTTTATTTGTTTTACGATGACACAGGTTTGTCTTTGGGAAAAGTGGGACAAAAAGGGAAAGTACAAGTAGATTTTACGGCAGGTGCTGCACATTATCGGCGCACAAAAGGTGGTGGTGAACTGATTGCCAAAGCGGTGCAACACACCAGCAATCCTTTAATTTGGGACGCAACAGGTGGTTTGGGACGCGACAGTTGGGTCTTGGCATCACAAGGTTTAAGCGTGCATTTGTTTGAACAAAATTTAGCGGTTTACGCATTATTGTATGACGGTTTAACCAGAGCATTCAGGCAGCCTGAAATTGCTCAAATTGCCACAAACATCACTTTGCATTACGGTGATGCCAGCGAGGAAATGGGTAAACTGGCGCAACAAACAACTATAAAACCTGATGTGGTTTACCTTGACCCTATGTATCCTGAACGCAAAAAATCAGCAGCGGTGAAAAAAGAAATGGCGTATTTTCACGAATTGGTGGGACAAAGTGAACCGTGTAACGATGAAAAATTGTTTCAGGCAGCCTTAATTTATGCGAAAAAACGCGTGGTGGTTAAACGTCCACGTTTGGGTGAGTATTTGTGTCAGCAAAAACCCGCCTATCAATATTTGGGCAAATCCACGCGTTTTGATGTATATCACCCCAACCCTGCCTGAACGTTTTGCAAAACTTATTTTTTAGCATTTTGGTGATGGCACGCCACTAACATTGTTTTCACCGATAAAATACGCCAAAATGATGAGTCATTCTAAAAGTGAGCTTTGTAGACATTTCAGACTTCAATATTGAGTTTTAAAAAATGAAATTAACAAATTTTGATATGGTTATTTTTGGTGCAACAGGCGATTTAGCGATGCGCAAACTGTTGCCCAACTTATATCAAGCACACGCCGCTGGATTGTTGCACGAACAAGGACGGATTTTAGCGGTCAGTCGCAGTCAATTAAGTCGTGATGAATTTTTGGCACGTGTGGAACAAGAAGCCAAAATTCACCTGCCTGAAAATATTTCTGCCCAAGTGTGGCAAACTTTTTTACAACGTTTGGATTATTTATCGGTTAATGTTTTGCAATTTGATGATTTTCAAACTTTGCAAGGTAAAATTTCAGCCAAAAACAGTGATGCCATTGTGATTTATCTTTCCACTGCGCCACATTATTTTGCCACCGCTTGTAAACATTTGGCACAAGTAGGCTTGAATCACGATAAAGTACGAATTGTCTTGGAAAAACCACTTGGCACAGATTTAGATTCTTCACGCGCCATCAATTCAGCAGTAGCACAGTTTTTTCAAGAAAAACAAATTTATCGTATTGACCATTATTTAGGCAAAGAAAGTTTGCAAAATTTACTGCCCTTACGCTTTGCCAACCCACTTTTGGCGCAAGTGTGGCATAAAGACTGGGTAAAATCAGTGGAATTAACGGTTGCAGAAGAATTGGGGGTAGAAGAACGTGGCGAGTTTTACGACCAAACAGGTGCCTTGCGTGATATGGTACAAAATCATATGTTGCAAATGCTTTGTTTGGTAGCAATGGAAACGCCAAAATCTTTAACAGCTGACGATGTACGCGATGAAAAATTGCGCGTGTTACAAGCATTAAAAGTGCTGCCTGAAAATGAAGTAGCGAAAAATGTTGTGCGTGCGCAATATCAAGGCTACACCACTGAACATCGTGTCGCAAGCGATAGTCAAACCGAAACTTTTGTTGCTTTGCGTGCGCATTTAAATACGCCACGTTGGCAAAATGTGCCTTTTTATTTGCGCACAGGTAAACGCTTAAATCAACGTTATGCGTCCATTATTTTAAATTTAAAACCGCAACAAACCCTTTTTGGAGAACAATCTTCACGATTGGTGATTCAAATTCAACCAAAAGAGCGGATTGAATGGCAAATTGCGGTGAAACAAGCAGGTAATCATTTAACAGTTACGCCCGCTTGGGGAAGTTTAGATTTAAAACAAAACACCCAAACACGCCGTGCTGATGCGTATGAATTACTGTTATTGGAAATTATTGAAGGACGTTTAAACTTATTTAATCGTGCCGATGAATTAGAAGCTGCTTGGCGTTGGGTGATGCCAATTTTAAACGCTTGGAAAAATCAAAATATTCCACTTTATACTTATGTTTCAGGCAGCACAGGTCCCATTGAAGCCGAGCAATTATTGGCTCAAGATAATGCAAAATGGCACGATTTAACCGTGTTATAAGCAATATTTAAGTTTTTAAGCAGCTACAACACAAAACGAAGCATCTCTTATTATTTCATCAAGAGATGCTTCATTTTGTTTAAACCAACTTATTCAAAATAACGAAACGTCAATCATCAGATTGGCAAAAGTTTTCGTGCAAACAAGCGCATTAAGGTTTAGCCGCTGCGTTATAAATAGGCAATATTTCAGGCAGCAATTTTTGCATCGCTTTAATACGCGCATTATTATTGGGGTGTGTAGAAACAATAGCATTAAACGCGTTATTGTTGTTATTGACTTTGTTCATCTTTTCCCAAACACTAATCGCTGCTTGAGGGTTATAACCCGCTTGCGCCATTAAGCGCAAACCACCCGCATCGGCTTGTGATTCTTGGTTACGTGAATAAGGTTTATCAATACCTAAATCACTTAATAAACTTGCGCCAAGATTGACCGCATCACCACCAATACCTTGTGATGACAGCAGTGCCGTACCGACTTGCATGGTTAAACCTGTAAGAATTTTTTGTCCTGCATCTTTTTTACTGTGTTCCAAAAGCGCGTGCGTCATTTCATGCCCGATAACAGCAGCAATTTCTGCATCACTTAAATTCAATTGTTCCACCATACCTGTATAAAACGCCATTTTGCCACCAGGCATTGCCCAAGCATTTAACGTGTCTTCACGGATAACCGTCATTTCCCAATTAAAAGGTACGCCTGTTTTATTGGCTTGATTAGCAAAGGGTTTTAAGCGTTCAAAAACAGTTTGAATACGTTTAGCGGTTTGAGATGATGTATCTATCATTTGTTTAGCTTGTGCTTGTTGCTGGATTTGCATATAGCTTTTAGCGGCTTCTGCGTTTAAGGCAGCCGTGTTGTAACCTGCCATTTCAGCCACTGTTCCACAACCTGATAAAGCAATAAAACTACTTAAAATCAATACATTAAGTTTTTTCATAATCAAACTCCATAATTAAAGAGCGTCATTTACAAATACGAAGTAATGAAATGACAACTGCTCAATGTGGATTTAAAAAGTTTCGGTCTAAAAATGAGCCACTTTGAATGGGTACGCGATTGTGCCATTAAGTGATACAAAAAGGCAAATAGAAACAGATGAAAACAGATGAACACCATAAATACCGCCACAAACTTGAAACAATGGTTTCAGGCAGCCATTAAATTTCAAGTTTCTGTGAAACATCAACAAAATATGTTGTTTATCAGCAAATAAACCAAAAAATCCAATCTTATTGTTTTATAAAGAAATACTGTGCCAAGTGTTGTAAACAAATAACAAGAATAGGTTTAAAAAGGTTTTGTTCTTCATTTTTATTGGTTTTTTTGTTGCAAAATGCATAAGCAATCAATTCTGTGTTAGAATCTTTGGATTTTTTTAAATCCGTCAATCTTAATCAAGGAATACTGATGGCAAAATTAACCGAACAAGATATTTTAAATTGGAATGGTCCTGAATCTGATTATATGAATGAAGATCATTTAGCCTATTTTCGTGAAGTATTGGTTAAGTTGCAAGATGAGTTGATTGAAAACGCTTCTGCAACCACAGAACAAATGCAGCAAGATCATGAAGCACCAACTGACCCAGCCGATCGTGCTTCACAAGAAGAAGAGTATTCTTTAAATTTACGCACTCGTGATCGCGAACGTAAATTATTGGCAAAAATTCAAGCTTCTATTCGCGCAATTGATGAAGGTGAATACGGTTATTGTATGGACACTGGCGAACCCATCGGTTTAAAACGTTTATTGGCAAGACCCACTGCCACATTGTCAGTGGAAGCTCAAGAACGTCGCGAACGTTTGAAAAAACAATTTGCCAACTAAATCATTCAGCGTTTCAGGCTGCCTGAAAGCTTTATCCAACCCAATAATGGCTTATCCATTATTGGGTTTTTAATATACACTTTATGTTAAAAATATTAAAAAATGTTTGGTTCAGAAATTTATCAACAAAAGTCGTTATTTACGTTTAGAATATAAAGCATTATTCAGGCAGCTTAAAAGGATAGTTATGAATACGCTTCAAGAAAAATACCAACTCGCTCAACAAATGTTTCAATCTGCAGAGCTTTTGTTTAGTGAACAAGAATGTGATTGTGCTTTGCAGCGCATCGCCGATGACATTACGCGCGATTTATCAGAATGTTATCCATTGGTATTACCCATTATGGGCGGTGCGGTTGTGTTTACAGGAAAACTTTTACCATTATTGCGTTTTCCTTTAGATTTTGACTACATTCACATTACGCGTTACGGCGACAAACTACAAGGTGGCACCTTTAAATGGTTACGCGAACCACAAAACGTTTCAGGGCGAGATGTCATTGTATTAGATGACATTTTAGATGAAGGCTACACAATGGCAGCGGTCAAAGAACACATTATGCAAGCTGGCGCAAAATCGTGTCGCACAGCCGTTTTTGCCAACAAACTGATTGATAAACCCAAACCCATTCAAGCAGATTATATCGGCATCAATGTACCCAATCGCTATGTTTTTGGTTATGGTATGGACGCAAAACATATGTGGCGTAATCTTGGCGCAATTTATGCGTTGAAATAATCAGGTTCAAATAACCAATCATCAAAACAAATATTGCCATTATTTCATTGCCCAAACCATTGATTCAGAAAGAAACCAATGCCTACCCTATTTCTCATTCCCACGCCACTTGGTGCAGCCAACACCCCTTGTTTATTGCCACACGAACAAAATCAAATTTTAGACATTACCGATTTTGTCGTAGAAGCCGAAAAAACCGCACGCGCACATTTAAAAGCCTTTGGGGTACACACGCCCATTCGTGAACTCAACTTACAAACACTCAACGAACATACCCCAAAAACCGAAATTTCCGCCCTATTACAACCTTTGCGCGAAGGCAGAAATATGGGTTTATTAAGTGAAGCAGGCTGTCCAGCGATTGCCGACCCTGGTGCAGACTTGGTTGCTTTGGCGCATCAAGAACAATTTACTGTGCAACCCTTAATTGGCGCGTCCAGCATTATATTAGCCCTAATGGCATCAGGCGCAAACGGACAAAGTTTTGCTTTTAAAGGTTACTTACCCACAGAAAAAAACGAACGCATCAGCTGCCTGAAAAATCTAGAACAACATTCACGCCAAGCCAATGAAACCCAAATATTTATTGAAACGCCGTATCGCAATGACGCAATGCTTGCCGATATATTGGCAACACTACACCAAGACACACGCGTTTGTATCGCTTGCGATTTAACCCTACCCACGCAAACCATCATCAGTCAAACCGTTTCCCAATGGCGCAAAATAACGCCATTGCCCAATCTAAAAAAACGCCCAACTATTTTTGTGCTTTACGCAGGTTAAGCTGCCTGAAAACAAAAAACACGTTATAATCCGCGACTAGGTTAAACAGACAGTCGCCGCGTGGCAACACGGGGAGGAAAGTCCGGGCTACACAGAGCGAAATGCCAGCTAACGGCTGGGCGTGGTAACACGACGGAAAGTGGCACAGAAAACAAACCGCCGATAAGGTAAGGGTGAAAAGGTGCGGTAAGAGCGCACCGCGCAATGGGTAACCGTTGTGGCAGGCAAAACCCCATTTGTAGCAAGACCAAACAGAATACGTTGACGCTGCTCGCCGAGTATTCGGGTAGGTTGCTTGAACTTGTTGGCAACGGCAAGTCTAGATGAATGACTGTCCAACGACAGAACCCGGCTTATCGTTTAACCTATCCCATTTTCAGGCTGCCTGAAAAGCGTTTTTAAACGTTTCAGGCAGCCTGTCATATTTCAAAACTTCTGTCATTGCGAAACTTGACGATGGTCAAGTTGTGGCAATCTCCTGATTTAATCTGTGTTATTGTCATTTATCAATCAAAGTCTGTTTTCTGTAATCAGGAGATTACCACGCATTAAACTTTGTTTAATGCTCGTAATGACAGTTGGCGTTTCAGGCAGCCTGAAATATTTCAAAACTTCTGTCATTGCGATGGTCAAGTCTTGCAATGACCGTATCTTTTTTAGCTTCGCTCACAGAAACTTCAGTTTAATGACTTCGTTATCTGCTTTGACTCACTTTGTTCGCAAAAGATTTCACCGTTAACAAACACACATTTCATTGGTATAATTCAGCCTATTTTTGCGCGTACTTTTATTCACTTAAACATAACCAATAAACATCGCTTTTTTCAGGCTGCCTTAAAACGAAAATGAATACCAAACACCTTGTTAAAATCACCAATATTATTGGTTTATTATCATTTATCCTATTGATTTATTGGATATTTGTTTTTGTTATGGTACAAGTATTCAATCTTAAAATTTTTCGTCAACACATCACCGAATTATTTGGTTTCAGTATTTTAGTCATTATCGCGCTGATGGCAGGTTCTTTAATTTTAAATATTATGTTGAATTTAACGCGCATTGCAGAGCGTGGCGAACCACAAGAACATCAACGCAGCCTGAAAAAAATGGGTTTACTGCTGCTAACCATTTTTCCTGTTTTGGCAGGTTTATTATTTCTTCTCGATGATTTCAGTCTGTATCGCAAAAAACAATTACTTATCCAGTCTGCACAAAATATTATCCAGCAATATCCAAAACAAACCGATTTTATTGCACACTATCAATTCACACCCGATTATGTGCAAAAAACATCAGAACATCTTGATTTAATGAGCAAATTAGACAGCTCCATTCGCGATGTCAGCGTACTTATTCCTGACACCATTGATGAAAAAAACGTCTATTTAGGTTTCAAAGACCAAAACCATTACGATTTTATCCAAAAAAACAAACCATTAGAAAAACGTGATTTTATTTTTGCCTTAAACACATCAGAACGCCAATATTTAGACCAAGCATTCAAGCAACATTTAACCACGCCTAAATTGATTCGTAAACACAACAACTACCGTTTATATTATCCCCACCAAGTCAATGACAAAACGGTCGCGGTATTTTTATTAAGTGATTACTATGCTTTCGGCAAAATTGGCAGTTAAAAAACGCCAACAAACCTAATCTTCAAAAGAAGAAAATGATGATGAATACATTAGATTTAAATTTTATTTGCAACGCCCTTAAATTGCCAGCTCCGCAACACAATCAAACCATCAAGCGTGTGATCATTGACAGCCGTTTGGCACAACAAGGCGATTTATTTGTGGCATTGCTTGGCGAAAAGCACGATGCCCACGATTTTGTAAACGATGTATTGGCAAAAGGCGCGTTGGCTTTGGTATCGCGTGAAGACTGCGCCCATCTTTCAGGCTGCCTGAAAGTAAACAATACTTTAACTGCCTTGCAACAATTGTCCGCAAAATGGCGCACACAAAGCCAAGCTTTAATATTCGGCATCACAGGCTCTTCGGGAAAAACCACCGTCAAAGAAATGCTCGCCAATATTTTGCGCACAGCTTTTGGTGAAGAAGCGGTATTAGCCACCGCTGGTAATCTCAATAATCATATTGGTCTACCGCTCACCTTGTTAAATTTAAGAGCGCACCACCGTTTTGCCGTGATTGAAATGGGAATGAGTGGTTTTGGCGAACTTGCTTTACTCACGCGTTTAGCCGCGCCCAATATTGCTTTGGTCAATAACGCAAT
>JAFSQZ010000176.1 GCA_017446355.1 Neisseriaceae bacterium | reverse complement strand
TATGAAAAAATTTGTTGGCGCAGCAAGAAAAGTTTATAAAGATAAAATAAATAATATTGAATGGATAATTAATACAGAAACTAAAACGTGTCATGAAAATCTAGATGAAATATTATTTGAAGGGAAAGATTTTCTTAACACAATAGCAATTGGTAGAGTGGATTTATCTGCATCAATGGGGCTAGAACGCAAAGATATTGACTCTGAAGTAGTGTTTGAAACAGTTTATGATTTTGCTAAAAGAGCAAAACAGAGTCATTTCATAGTTGGTGTAGGTGGAGGAGTATCACTTGATACAATTCCCTTCCTTCTTAAAATGAAAGAGTATGTCGATAAATTTGAAACGCGGAAGATTGTATTTAAACTTGTTGATAACGAAAATTTATTAAAGAGAGGGCTCATACGTGCCATTGAGTTTGAAATGCTTTATTTACAAAATAAATGTGAATTTTATAATGACATGGCACAAGAAGATCAGAAACGTGTCAAAATGCTTGAAGCTCGATTTTTAGCAGCAAAAGAAAAGATGGTAATGTGATGCGTGTCTTAATTACAGGAGCTAGTAAAGGAATAGGTGAAGCAACAGCAGAAATATTTATCAAAAATAATTATGAAGTAGAAATTCCTTCACATGATGAATTAGATTTATTAAATATTGATTCCATAAAAAAATATATAGAAAAAACAAAGGATATACCGTTAGATACAATTATTAATAATGCTGGCATCAATGAGATTACAGAGCTAGAACATGCATCTGATGAAGTAATAGATTCAATGTTGACAGTAAATTTGCGCGGACCTATTTATCTGATTCGTGGTAGTATTCCTAGGCTGAAAAAAAACAGTTGTGGTAGAATTGTTAATATAGGTTCTATTTGGGCGGTTGTATCTAAAGCTGGTAGATCTTTGTATTCTGCTACAAAAAATGGTTTACATGGCATTACAAACTCATTAGCTATAGAATTAGCAAAATATGGCATTCTTGTCAATACTGTTTGTCCTGGTTTTACACTAACAGAACTAACAATAAAAAATAATACACATGAACAGATTAAAGCTATTTCTAAACAAATACCTCTATGCAGAATGGCTAAACCTGAAGAAATAGCCAAAGTTATATATTTTTTAGGAAGTAATGAAAATGAAATGGACTGATACACAACGTATTGCCGAAGAATTGTTTGATACACACGGTGATAATATTGACCCAAAAAACGTACGTTTTACTCAATTGCGTGATTTGGTGTTGGCTTTGGTGGATTTTGATGACGAAGCCAATCGTTGTAATGAAAAGATTTTGGAAGCCATTCAACAGGCTTGGATAAACGAAATTGAATAATGAGTAATTCTATACGCTTGGCAAGTGAACAAGATTTGTTGCAGTTGGTGGCGATTGATGCGTTAAGTAATGCGCACGCTTGGCAGTTATCTCAATTTCAGGCTGCCTTACAATCCGCAAATACGAAAATTTATGTATTTGAAAATAAAAATAAAGTATTGGGTTTTATTGTTTGGCAAACGGTGTTAGATGAAACAGAATTGCATCTTATCGCCACGCTGCCTGAATACCGACAACAAGGAATTGGTTCACAATTATTGAATACGATGTTTCAGGCAGCTGCACAGCAACAGGTTGTGCGAATTTTATTGGAAGTGCGCCAAAGTAATTTGGTTGCGCAAACATTTTATCAGCGACACGGTTTTACAGTGTGTGGTATACGTAAGCGTTATTATGAAGGATTGGAAGACGCTTTATTGATGGAGAAATTATGTTAAGCACGCGTTATGTGTATTTGCATGAAGCTTTGGGTTTGGGCGCGATGTGGCTTAATCAAGAAGCTAAAATTGCTGGTTTTGAAGATGAAAGTAAAGCGTTAAAAGAAACGCCAAAAGAAGTGGGAGAAGGTGCAACAGTTATATCACAGCAAACATTTGCGTCAAAAAATGTTGTATCAACAGGAAAATTGAGTGCAGGACAAATGGCGCATCAAGAATTATTAAGACGTTTTGTACGTCAAACAGACAATATCAAGCAGCCTGAAACCACATCAATAACTTTAACCGAGCAAAAAACACCCATTTATCAAACCACAACGCTTTCAGGCAGCCTGAATCATACCGTGAAACTTTTGGTATTGAGTGTCAGTGCATCACCAGCAGACGTGTTGGCAGGACGTTTGTTTAGCGGAGAAGATGGTGTGTTGCTCAAAAAAATGTTGGCAGCTATTGATTTGCAAGAACAAGATGTTTATTGCACAACGTGGTTAGGCGATGAATTGCTTTTTGAACCTAATCCGAATTTAGAACGTGTTCAGGCAGCCTTGCCTTATCTGCAAAATCTTTATCAAACTGCGGGACAGCCTATTTTATTGTTGTTAGGCAATTTTTTTGAACAAGATTATGTGATTGATGTGGTGAAACAAATGGACAACAATATTCGTTATTTTGTGATTGCGCACCCACAACGCATTTTAAGTGATACCACACTCAAACGACCAACGTGGACAACTTTACAACAAGTGCAAGCATTGTTAACCAACTAAAACAGAAAGAATTTATGATGCAACGAGAAACCTTACTGAATTGGTGCCAAGAAAATTTACAGGCAGCACAATTTAAAGATTACGCACCCAATGGTTTGCAAGTGGAAGGTGAAAAACAAATAGAAAAAATCATCACTTCGGTTACCGCAAGCCTTGCTGCTATTGAATTTGCCATCGCGCAAAAAGCACAAATGTTACTGGTGCATCACGGTTTATTTTGGAAAAGCGAACCAATTGTTATCACAGGTTGGAAAAAACAAAGAATAGCCAAATTATTGGCAAATGAGATTAACCTAGTTGCCTACCACTTACCATTAGATGCCCACCCAAAATGGGGAAATAACGCACAACTTGCTGAAAAAATGGGTTGGCAATGTATAGAACAAATCGGTGAGCAAAACCTATTAAATATTGGCACGCTGCCTGAACAACAAACATTATCTTTATTAGCCAATCAATTAGAAACCGTGTTGCAAAGAAAACCAATTGTTGTAGGCAATTTTTCAGGCAGCCTGAAAAAAATAGCGTGGTGTACAGGTGGTGCGCAATCATTTTTTCAACAAGCGATTGATGCAGGTGTAGATGCGTTTATCACAGGTGAAATTTCCGAAGCACAGTATCATTTAGCCAATGAAACAGGTGTTGCCTTTATCAGCGCAGGGCATCACGCAACCGAACGTTTTGGTATACAAACTTTAGGGGAACAATTGACCAAAGAATTTTCCCTAACACATCAATTTTTTGATGAAAATAACCCAGTTTAGTTATAACATTGTGTAAAATAAAAACAAGAAAAGTAAATAAAATCAATGTTTACAGAGAAAAATTTACTTAATTTAAAATAATGCTTTAAAAAGTATAGTAAAATCAGGTAAAATTGCAAAGATTTTGGTACTCTTTTTAATCTCAAAGCGTTTGTTATATCAGAATAAACAACAATAGTGTTGCTTGTGAAATATGATAAACCTTTGAAAAATCAGGACGACTGAATAATGGATAATAAAGAAATCAATCAAGGACGCCGCCGCTTTCTTTCTGTTGCCACTGCTGGCGCAGGGGCTGTTGCTGCTGCTGGTGTAGCCACTCCTCTTGTTGCAAGCTGGTTTCCATCTGAAAGAGCCAAAGCTGCTGGTGTGTCTATTGAAGTAGATGTTAGCAAAATTGAATCAGGTCAATTAACCGTTGTTGAATGGCGCGGAAAACCTATTTTCGTGTTGAACCGCACAGAACAACAAGTAAAAGACTTATCAAGTTTAGATGGTCAAATGGTTGATCCAAGCTCTGAATTGGAACAGCAGCCTGAATATTGCAAAAACCCAATACGTTCAATCAAACCCAATGTGTGGGTAGGTATTGGTATTTGTACGCACTTGGGTTGTTCGCCAGCCTATCGTCCAGATGTGGGTGCGGCAGATTTAGGTGGTAGCAGCTGGAAAGGTGGTTTCTTCTGTCCATGTCATGGTTCTAAATTTGATTTAGCTGGGCGTGTTTATAAAGGCGTACCTGCTCCTTCTAATTTGGTGATTCCACCATACAAATATTTGAATGACAATGTCATTTTGGTTGGTGAAGATTAAGAAAAGAGGCAGGTATTATGGAAAATCAAAAGACGTGTAAAGCAAAGTCTTTGCTTAACTGGATAGATGATCGTTTCCCTTTAAGCAAAATGTGGAATGACCATGTCGGTCAGTATTACGCGCCAAAAAACTTTAACTTTTGGTATTTTTTCGGTTCGTTGGCATTATTGGTATTGGTGATTCAAATTGTCAGCGGAATCTTCTTAACCATGCACTATAAACCAGATGGTACTTTGGGTTCTCAAGGTGTTCCAGTAGCATTCGCGGCGGTGGAATACATTATGCGCGATGTGCCAGGTGGTTGGATTATTCGTTATATGCACTCAACAGGTGCATCATTCTTCTTCATCGTGGTTTACTTACATATGTTCCGTGGTTTGATTTATGGTTCATACAAAAAACCTCGTGAATTGGTGTGGATTTTTGGTGCATTGGTATTTTTAGCATTGATGGCAGAAGCGTTTATGGGTTACTTACTACCTTGGGGACAAATGTCTTTCTGGGGTGCACAAGTAATTATTAACTTGTTTAGCGCAATTCCTGTTATTGGTCCTGATTTGTCCACTTGGATTCGTGGGGACTTTAACGTGTCTGATGCAACCTTAAACCGTTTCTTTGCCTTGCACGTTATTGCTGTGCCTTTGGTATTGATTGGTCTGATTGTGGCACACATCATTGCCTTACATGAAGTAGGTTCAAACAACCCTGATGGTGTAGAAATCAAAAAACTAAAAGATGAAAACGGTATCCCGTTAGATGGTGTTCCTTTCCATCCTTATTACACTGTTAAAGACATTTTAGGTGTGGTGGTATTCTTAATTTTCTTCTGTGGCATTGTATTCTTTGCACCAGAAGGTGGTGGCTACTTCCTAGAAAAACCAAACTTTGACCCTGCCAACCCAATGGTTACACCATTACATATTGCACCAGTTTGGTATTTCACACCTTTCTACGCAATTTTGCGTGCTGTACCATCTTTCTTGGGTACACAAGTTTGGGGCGTATTGGCGATGGGCGCAGCAGTGGTATTGATAGCAATGTTACCTTGGTTAGATCGTTCACCAACTAAATCAGTGCGTTATCGTGGACCATTCTTTAAAATTGCTTTGGTAGCATTTATCATCGCCTTTATTGGTTTAGGTATACTGGGTGCAATGCCTGCCACAGACTTACGCACCATTATTGCTCGCGTATTGTCTATTGTGTATTTTGGCTTCTTCTTGTTGATGCCGATTTACACCAAATTGGATGCTGATAAACCTGTTCCACAACGTGTAACAATGAGTACAGCAAAACAGAAAGTAATGTTCTTTGTATACATTGCAATCACTCTTGTGGGCGCATATTTGTTTGCAACCAATGTTTAATAATGAAGAGGGCAATGAAAATGAAAAAAGTATGGAAAAACACCATTGCTGCTCTATTGTTGGCAGCACCAATGAGTTTTGCTGTAGCAAGCTCATCATCGGCTTATGAGCCTGTTCAACTAGATTTGCGCGATCAAGTAAGTTTGCAACGTGGTGCACAAATTTTTGTGAATAACTGTTTATCATGCCACTCAGCAGCTTCAATGCGTTATAACCGTTTGCAAGATTTGGGTTTAACAGAAGAAGACATCAAGAAAAATCTGATGTTTACCACTGATAAAGTTGGTGATGTGATGCAATCACATATGAGTGGTGCAGATGCGAAAAAATGGTTTGGTGTCGTGCCACCTGATTTAACACTGATTACACGCTCTCGTGGTGCAGATTATATTTACGCTTACTTGCGTGGTTTTTATAAAGACCCAACTAGTCCAAGTGGTTGGAACAATACTGTGTTACCTAATGCAGCAATGCCTCATGTTTTATGGGAGCAACAAGGTGTGCAAGCTGTTCAGCTAGATGGGCAAGGTAAGCCTTTAATGAAAGACAATGGTCACGGTGTTTTGATGCCTGTTTTAGAATGGGAAAGCACTGGCAAATTAACGCGTAAAGCCAAAGACGGTAAAGTTATCACTACAGGGTATGATAATTATGCGCGTGATTTGACTAACTTTATGGCGTATATATCAGAACCTGCACAAGTACAACGTAAACAAATTGGTTATGTCGTTCTATTGTTCTTATTATTGATTATGCTGCCACTGGCATATTTCCTGAAAAAAGAATACTGGAAAGATGTACACTGATTAAAATAAGAAAAGGCTGCCTGAAAATTTTCAGGCAGCTTTTTTAAATTGGTTTGGTCAATAGAAAGAATCTTTTGATATCTTTGATAAAGACAACATAAAAAATAATGTGAAACTTTCGTAAAACCCAGTCATATCATTGCAAATCTATAAGCCGAAACCTTTGCAAAACTTGTCATTCTGAACTTTTCGCAGAAAAGTGAAAAATCTTATTCTTTTTCTTTGTTTTATAAAGATTTTTCGCTAATGCTCAAAATGATGAATAGTACAAAGTAGGGTTTTGCAAAGGTTTCAAGCCGTAAAACGGCGTGGTATTTTTTGCTACAAAGAGTAAATTTTTAAAGTCTATTTTTTAATCAATTAGACGATTGCGACTTGACGATTATCAAGTTTTCAATGACGGTCATAAATAACTTACGCTTCAAGCCAGCATTGGGAGCAGGGGAAATGTAAAGCACAGAAACAAAAAACTTCACCTTTATTGTTTTGTAAATGGATTTTGCGTTTTTTATTTAAAGTTTTTTATTTAAATATAATGAAAGAAAATAGAAAGTGTGCTTGAATGTTCTTCTTTACCTGCTTAAAACCGTTTCTCTGCTATAATATCCAGCTTTCAGGCTGCCTGAAATTCACACAAGGAATACAATTATGACCGTTATCAAACAAGAAGATTTCATTCAAAGCATCGCTGATGCTTTTCAATTTATCAGCTATTATCACCCCAAAGATTATATCCAAGCCTTAACTCGTGCTTGGGAAAAAGAGGAAAGCCCTGCTGCACGAGATGCGATGACACAAATTTTAGTCAATAGTCGCTTATGTGCCGAAGGTAAACGTCCCATCTGCCAAGATACAGGCATTGCTACCGTTTTTTTAAAAATTGGTATGAATGTACAATGGGACGCGGATATGAGCGTACAAGAAATGGTAAACGAAGGTGTTCGCCGTGCATATAGCCACCCTGACAATGTACTACGTAAATCCGTTTTAGCAGACCCAGCAGGTAAACGCATTAACACCAAAGACAATACTCCAGCTGTGGTTCATATGGAAGTGGTTAAAGGGGATAAAGTAGAAGTAACTTGTGCAGCTAAAGGTGGTGGTTCTGAAAACAAATCCAAAGCCGTTATGCTCAATCCTTCAGACAGCATTGTAGACTGGGTATTAGAAACGGTGCCACATATGGGGGCGGGCTGGTGTCCACCTGGTATTTTAGGGATTGGTATTGGTGGTACGCCAGAAAAAGCAATGTTAATGGCAAAAGAAAGCCTGATGTCGCACGTTGACATTCACGAACTACAAGCCAAAGCCGCTTCTGGTGCAGAATTAAGTACAGTAGAATCTTTGCGTTTAGAATTATTTGAAAAAGTGAACGCATTAGGTGTTGGTGCGCAAGGTTTGGGTGGTTTAACCACTGTTTTAGATGTAAAAATTTTAGATTATCCTACTCACGCAGCTTCTAAACCTGTTGCGATGATTCCAAACTGTGCCGCCACGCGCCACGTTGAATTTGAATTGGACGGTTCAGGTCCTGTTAAATTAGAACCTCCTTCTTTGGAAGATTGGCCAGATATTTCATACAATCCAGACAACGGTATTCGTGTGAATTTAGAAACGCTTACCAAAGAAGATGTTGCTTCATGGAAAATGGGCGATGTTTTGTTGCTCAACGGCAAAATCTACACAGGTCGCGATGCAGCGCACAAACGTATGGTAGATATGCTTAACAAAGGCGAAGCCTTACCTGTAGATTTCACCAATAAACTGATTTATTACGTAGGTCCTGTGGATCCAGTGCGTGATGAAGTTGTTGGTCCAGCAGGTCCAACTACCGCTACACGTATGGATAAATTTACACGTCAAATGTTAGAGCAAACAGGTTTATTGGGTATGATTGGTAAATCTGAACGTGGTCAAGCAGCTTGTCAAGCCATTGCTGATAATAAAGCCGTTTATCTGATGGCAACAGGGGGTGCAGCCTATTTGGTTGCCAAAGCCATTCAAAAAGCCAAAGTGGTTGCTTTCCCTGATTTAGGTATGGAAGCGATTTACGAATTTGAAGTCAAAGATATGCCAGTAACCGTTGCTGTGGACAGTACAGGACAATCGGTTCACGCAATCTCTCCCAAAATTTGGCGTAAAAAAATTGGTATACTGCCTGTAGAAGATTGATAAGACTGAATGATTTAGGCTGCCTGAAAAGTGTATGGTTTTCAGGCAGCCTGAATGATTTATAAAACTGTGTTCACATTACTGCGCACGCATAATGTAATAAACGCCTGATAAATCATAAACACGATAACGCGCAGGCTCTTTACGTGCGCTGCCTGCATAACTTAATGTAACGCCTAATTTTTTAGATTCATCTACCCAACCGATAAACATTCCGCTGTGTTCAATATTGTTGTAGCTATAATTGATGTGATACAACCAATCGCCAGCTTTTAATTGATTACTTGCTGCGTAAGGTCCTGATTTTTGGCTTTTAAACACAACTTGTCGTTGTTGACGTGGCACGCCAGCACGCGTCCAAGCAGCATCTAGATAATCCCAACAACCACCTTTTACCGTTGCACGTTCAAACAATGCCATTTTTCGCGTTTCGCGCAACACATCACGTGCTTTACCACTGCTGTTTTCTTCAGATTTTAAAATCAAACCAATGTAATCTGCATCTTGATTGACATTACCTTTTTTATTTGATGTTTTGCTGACACGTGTCGGCGTTTTTTTATTTTTTTTGCTTGTATTGGTTTTTGATGTACTGCTACACGCCGATAAAATAATGGCACTGATGAGAAGAATGCTGATTTTTTTAATCATAAAATCTCCGCTTTTTGAATATCACGAAAACGCAATTTAATCTTTTAATGGAAAGTTTCAGGCTGCCTGAAAGTGCTGATGATGCTTTTTGATACAGCGTTTAATATGTTGATACAAAAGCAATTCAGTAATGATAACAGCGATAATTGAAAATAATATCCATAGCCATAGTCGTTTTGCATCAAGTAGTGTTCCAAAATCGGTGGTGTTGATAAAAGCACCTAAAATCACTGCAAACACCAGAGAAGATAATAAACGAATCATTAAATTTTGCGTACTCCATTCTATAATGACACGAAAAATAAGCGTGGGTATGCCTGTAACAAAAAGAGCGATAAGGTAGGTAAATGCTAAAAATCCCAATAATTTCATTAAATCTTCTGTAACCAAGTCCCAACCAAGTGCGTAAAGCAAAACACAAATATCCCCAAATAATGGCACGAGCAAAGTGCCGAGTATGATTCGGCTTAATCGTTGCAAAAGCGTAGGCGTGTATGCTAATTCTGTTTTCAAATCACTCATCACTCAATGGCTTATCAATAAAAACCGTTTCAGGCAGCCTGAAAAAAGATATTCAGGCAGCCTGAAAACTTAAATCACCCTAATTTTTCGCCACATTCGTTGCAGAATTTTGCTCCTGCTGCAACGCTTGCACCGCATTTACCGCAAACGCTTTCGGTGGCTACTTTTGTGCCGCATTCGGTGCAGAATTTGGCGTTTTGGGGTAGGGCAGTGCCACATTGAGAACATTTGTTGTTTTCAGGTTTTTGCGTACCACACGAGCCGCAGAATTTGCCGCTGTTTTTCGCTCCGCACGCACATTGCCATTCGCCCGTTTGTTGTTGTGTGGCTTGTTGCTGTTGTTGCATTTGCATTTGTTGCAAGTTGGTGTTGGACGATTGTCCCATAAATCCGCCGCCTGCCGCCATGCCGATGCCCATGCCC
>JAFSQZ010000175.1 GCA_017446355.1 Neisseriaceae bacterium | reverse complement strand
GCATTGTAGGTGGGCATCAAAAGCCCACCGTAACGGACGAAACAAGATTATTTTTCCGAATTATTTCTAATATGGCAAGCATCGGTGTATTCTAAATCGCAGGCTATTTGAAAGAATGTTTGTGCTTTTGTTGCATCTTTTTTGATGCCAACACCGTTATGATAAATGAGTCCTAAATAAAAACAGGCTTCTGGTTCGGCAAAAGCAAGATATGGGCTGTCTGACGGACACGCTTTATTCAGTAATTGCACGGTTTTTTTGGTATTTTGTTTGACACCTAAACCATCAGCATACATTGTGGCAAGGCTGTAACAGGCTTTGAGATAGTTTTGATTGCAAGAAAATTCAAGTAAAGGGCGTGCGGCTTGGTAATTTTTCTCTTTTAAATACAAGACACCTAAATTATTGCAAGCCACAGCATTTTTTTTATTTTGATGACATGACTTTTGATAAAGTTCTTTGGCTTTTTGTGTATCTTGCGAAACGCCCTTACCATCTTTATACAAAAATCCTAAATTGCTGCACGCTAAATCATCACCATCATTACAGGCTTTTTCAGCCAGTTGTTTGGCTTTTTGATAATCCACTTTCACGCCTTGACCTGTCATATAGACTTTGCTTAACGCAGTACAAGCTTTGGTATGCCCTTTATCGCAAGCTTTTTTGTAATATTGGTATGCCTTTTTTTCATTTTTGGAAACAGCGGCATATACAGCCCCCGAATAAGCCATTCCCAAACGAAAACATTGTTCTGCATTATGGGCTTGGCATGCTTTTTCAGAATTTTCTATGATTTGTTGGACAATGATTTTGCATCTAAGCTCATCAGATTGAAAACAATGTTCAAAGAACTTTTGATTGATTTCACCGCTTTCATCAGCAAAAGAAAAAACACTGAAACTCAATAATAAAATAAGTGTAATGATTTTTTTCATAATATTCCTTTTGGTCAATCAACATTTTTATCAATGAAAAAATCTCGGGTGCATATTGCACTTTGTCTAAAATAATCGGTAAAGTCGCAGAATGAATAAATAAGGTTCATCTTTTGCCTGACGCAATAACATAGGGTCGTCAAGCGTTAAGTACGCATAATCGGCAAATACTTTTTGCAATAAAGTAGATTTACCCACTTGCCTTGCACCTGTAAGCAAAACAGGTTGGAAATTGTTGCACAATCTTGGCAAGTACGGTTTCTTGTTGGCGAGAAAAATACATAATTTTTAGTTTAATTTAATAGTTCATCGTAGATTAAACTAAATTTTATCTTTTTCGCAAGGGTTTGTTTCTATCAATATCGTAGGTTCTTTACAAGTTATTGGTTATTGTTCGTTCAGGTCGTAACGGTGATTTTACGGTGGGTGAATTATCCAATGAAATCGGTAAATTCAGGATTAAAAACCTTGTTTTAGCTTCGCTTTGCTCGCAGAAACATCAGTTTGATGACTTCGTCATTTGCTTTTACTTACTTTGTTCGCAAAAGATTTCACCTTTGGTGAAATAAATTTCGTTTTAACTTCGCCTGACGGCTCGCAAAAACTCAGTCTTGACTTTGTCAAAACTGAGTTTTCAATGGGTACAATACTTATTTCAACATATTTTTCACAACACCCATCACGCTACGTGTGATGGCATTGGTAACTTGTCTGTTAATGCGTTTGCCCATACTGTCGGCTAAATCATAAACCAAACCTTGATTGGCTTTTTTGCGCGAACCAAACAATCCACCAAGAAAACCATCAACCATACCTGATTCTTTTTTCGTGTCGCTGCCTGAATGATTTTGTTCTTTCAGTTGCTGCAAAGCTTCGTAGGCAGAGAAATTGTCTACAATGTTTTGATAAGTGGGATATAAATCGTCTTGTTGGAAAATTTGGTTGCGTTCATTGGTATCAATGGGTGCCAGTTGTGATTGTGGTGGCATAATATTGGCGCGTTGCACGATGTTTGGCATACCTTTTTCATCTAAAAATGACACCAAAGCTTCACCTACTGCCAGTTGCGTAATGACTTCTACAACGTTTAAATCTGGGTTACCACGAAAGGTTTCTGCTGCGGATTTGACAGCTCGTTGGTCGCGCGGTGTAAAGGCACGCAAGGCGTGTTGAATACGGTTACCTAGTTGTCCCAAAACTGTATCGGGTAAATCCAATGGGTTTTGGGTAACAAAATAAACACCTACGCCTTTGGAACGAATGAGACGTACTACTTGTTCCACTTGTTCTAATAATTCTTGGTTGGCGTTGTCAAAAATTAAATGGGCTTCGTCAAAAAACAATACAAATTTGGGTTGTGGCAGGTCGCCGACTTCTGGCAATATTTCAAATAATTCTGCTAAAAACCACAGTAAAAACGCGCTGTATAAACGTGGCGCACGCATCAATTTTTCAGAGTTTAAAATATTGATGACACCTTTACCATTTTCGGTTTGCAACCAATCTTGTAAATTAAGTTCAGGTTCAGCAAGAAAATATTCCGCACCTTCGCTTTCTAGTTGTAATAATTGGCGTTGTATCGCGCCAACACTGGCTGCTGAAACATTGCCATAAGTTTCACGATATTCTGCGGCGTGTTCAGAAACGTATTGCAACAATCCGCGCAAGTCTTTTAAATCTACTAGATGCCAGCCTTTGTCATCTGCAACACGGAAAACAAGATTTAATACGCCTTCTTGGGTACTGTTTAAATTCATTAAACGCGATAATAAAATAGGTCCCATTTGCGATACACTGACACGAACGGGAATACCTGTTTCGCCATAAACGTCCCAAAAACGTACAGGAAAACCTTGTAAATAATCATCACCTAGTTGGTATTTTTGAATGCGCTCGGCAACAAAGCCTGCATTTTCTCCTGCGCGACAAATGCCTGATAAATCGCCTTTAACATCTGCCATAAATACAGGAATGCCGTGTGCAGAAAAGGTTTCCGCCATTTTGCGCAAGGTAACGGTTTTGCCTGTGCCTGTTGCGCCAGCAATTAAGCCGTGTCGGTTTGCCATTTTTGAAATTAAATCAATGGGTTGATTGTCGTGATTAAATGCAATGGTATAGTCGTTTTGCATAATGATTTTCCTAGTAAGATGATGAAATATGCTTGTCGTTTTCAGGCTGCCTGAACAACAAATACTGTCATAATGTTTAAGTTAAGGACGGACAAGTGTTGTATCTTGAATGGGTGGACGATGATGGTGGGACTTGTTTTTCCTTGATAACACACGTTTGGGTGAGTATCGGTTGCACGGATTTTCTGTGTACACCACATTTTCAAAACCAATTTCTCGTGCTTCTATCAATGAGTTTTTATCATAATCTAAACGCAAAAACTCATCTGTGTCGTTGATTTTGAAACGAACTTTAAAAAGTTTATCTGTTTGTGCATTTATCCATTCTTGTTGATTGAGCATTTGGTCGCCATTTTTATCGTTAAACACTATAAATGCAGTGGTTGCAGGCAGCATTGAACACGCAAACGCGCTGCCTGAACAATAAAGAAATGCCATAAAAAACCATTTTTTCATACAATAATCCTTTTAAGCACTGGCAACTGTCATTTTATCCAACCAAATTGAACCGATTTTATTGGACGAATAGGGTACGCTATCGTTGGCAACACCTTGAATATTTAACAACATTTCTTGCAATTGTGCAGCAATGGTGATACCAGAAACAGGATAAGCAATCACGCCATTTTCCACCCAAAAACCTGCTGCACCACGTGAATAATCACCTGTAATAAGATTAACGCCCTGCCCCATCAGTTTGGTAATCAACAAACCTTTTCCCATATCTTTGAGTAAATCTGCTTGTGTATCGTGGCTGTGGTTTAGGTATAAGTTGTGTGTACCGCCTGCATTAGCAGTGGTGCGCATATTCAATTTGCGTGCGCTGTAACTGCTTAAAAAATAGCTTTGAACAATGCCGTTTTCTATCACAAAACGTGGACACGTTGCCACACCTTCGGCATCAAAATAACTGCTGGCGGCTGCCTGTAAAATATGTGGTTCTTCACGCAAAGAGAAACGTTCAGGCAGCACTTGTTTACCTAAACTGTCTAATAAAAAACTGCTTTGGCGATACAATGCGCCACCGCTTAATGCACTAACCAAATGTCCAATCAAGCTGCCTGAAACAACGCTGTCTAAAACAATTGGATAAATACCTGTTGGCACTGTTTTTGCACCCAAACTTTGCACGGTTCGTTGCGCTGCGATTTTGCCAATTTCAATAGGTGATTGAAGTTTTTTAGCATCAGCAGCACCATCAAACCAATAATTGCGCTCCATACCTGTTTCATCACGCGCAACCACAGAACAAGAAATATTGTGTCGTGAGCTTTTTTGATGTTGTAAAAAGCCGTGCGTATTACCGTATACAAACTGGTGATGCCCTGCGTGAACACTTGCACCTTCCGAATTAAAGATGCGTTTATCGTTGTTTAAAGCTGCTTGTTCGCATTGTAAAGCCAATTGAATCGCATCTTCGCTACTGATGTCCCATTGATGATATTTATCTAAATCAGCAATATCGTGTGCCATTAACTCGGCATCAGCCAAACCAGCACATTCATCTTGTGCGGTATAACGCGCAATATTGATGGCTGCTTCAATCGTGTCATTTAAAGCACGGTCAGAAAAATCAGCCGTACTCGCCCGACCTTTGCTTTTACCTAGATAAACAGTGATGTCCAAAGATTTGTCTTGTTGGTGTTCAATTTGATCCACATCACCTAAACGCACTTGTACCGTTTGTCCAAGTGATTCGCTAATATCCACTTCGGCACTGTTTGCACCTTTTTGTTGCGCCATTTCTAATGCACGCGTGCTTAAATCTAATAATTGACTGGCTGAATGCTGAAACATAAAAACACCTATAAAAAAATCAACACGCATTGTAACCCTTTTCAGGCAGCAATAATGTTAAAGTATTTAAAAAAACGCATAATAATTTGTTATCATATCGCCCTTAAATGCTAACGAGTAAAATTATGGAACAAGAAAACGAAGAATGGGTCAGCAAAACCCGAAAGAAAAAACAAATGGACGCACTACAAGATTTGGGCGTGGAGCTGGCTGAATTATCCAATGAAACCATCAAAAAAATTGAGTTGCCTGACGATTTATACGATGCCATTCGTGCATACAAAAAAATCACGTCTTATAGTGCGCTAAAACGCCAACGACAATATATTGGACGCTTAATGCGCGATATTGACCCTGAACCAATTCGTGATTTTCTTGCAAAACTAAAAGGCGAAAACCAAGCACACAATGCTTTCTTAAAACGCGTAGAACAAGCGCGTGAACAGCTTTTAAATGATGACGACGCATTGACGCGTTTTGTGAGTGATTATCCAGCTGCTGATGTGGGTGTGTTGCGTACTTTAATTCGCAACGCTCGCAAGGAAACAGAACAACAAAAACCACCTAAAAGTTTTCGCGCTTTATATCAGGAATTGAAAGCAGTGATGGAAAAAACGCCTGATTACTGATTATTAGATTAAAGGATTTTATCCGTCCACTTTTTATTTTTACATAATCATTTTGACTTTATTCATTATCAATAACTCATCAATTAAGGCTGCCTGAAAAAATATGACTGAGTCCACCGAACAAAACTGTTTTCACTGTGGCTTACCTGTTCCACCCAATATTCATTTGCCCATTGTTTACGAAGGTGTTGAGCAACCCACTTGTTGTGCAGGTTGTCAAGCAGTGGCGCAAGGCATTCTTGATGCCAATTTAGGTAGTTACTACAAAAACCGCACGGCAAAAGCAGAACAAGCCGTGTTGCCACCTGATGAAATTTTGGCGCAGTTAAAATTATATGATTTACCAGAAGTACAAGCAGAATTTGTAGAAACGCTGCCTGAAAACACCAAAGAAGCCACGTTGATGCTCAGTGGCATCACTTGCGCAGCCTGTACTTGGTTGATTGAACAACAGCTTTTGCGTCAAGCGGGCATTATCAATGTGGAACTTAATTACAGCACGCAACGCGTTCGTGTACGTTGGGACGATAGTCGTATACAGTTATCACAAATTTTGGCGTTAATTCAAAAAACAGGCTATTCCGCTGCACCATATGATGCGCAAAAAATGGAAGAACAAGCGCAAAAAGAACGCAAAAAAATGCTGATTCGAATCGCCGTAGCAGCATTAGCCAGTATGCACACGATGATGTTTGCTTTGCCAACTTATCTTTATCAAGATATTGAACCCAAATATTTAACGATTTTACATTGGGCTGCTTTTTTTATGGTGCTGCCTGCAATGTTTTACTCGGCACAACCATTTTATCAAGGTGCGTTACGCGATTTGCGTAACCGCCGAACAGGTATGGACACGCCAGTTGCCATCGCCATCACGCTCACTTTTATCGCAGGCTTATCCGCCCTATTGACCAACGCAGGGCAAGGTATGTATTTTGAAAGCATCGCAATGTTTGTTTTCTTTCTGCTAACTGGTCGTTTTATGGAACAAAATGCCAGACGAAAAGCAGGTGATGCGGCAGAACGTTTGGTGAAACTTGTTCCCGCTTTTTGTCATCAATTAAAAAACTATCCTGATGAAACCAGTGAAGAAGCGGCTGTTGTTTCGCTCAAAGTAGGCGATGTAATTGTCGTACGCGCAGGAGAAATTGTCCCCATTGATGGCATCGTATTAAGTGGCGAAAGTGAAATCAACGAATCTATGCTCACGGGCGAATCTTTACCTGTTGCCAAAGTTTCAGGCAGCCACGTAACCGCTGGCACACTCAACAACAGCAGTTCTTTAATTATTCGTGCCGAACAAGTAGGCAACCAAACACGTTTGGCACACATTGTAAAACTCTTGGATCGCGCCCTATCTCAAAAGCCGCGTTTGGCAGAACTTGCGGAAAAATATGCGTCCAGTTTCACACTTTCGCTAATTCTGTTAGCCATTCCCACTTTTTTAGTATGGTGGTATCTTGCCGATGCCAGCAAAGCTTTATGGGTTACTGTTTCCCTTTTGGTCATCACCTGTCCTTGCGCACTCTCACTTGCCACGCCAGCTGCATTAGCCGCCAGCACAGGAAAACTTGCCAATAAAGGTATTCTTGTTGCACGTGGTTATGCTTTGGAAACACTCGCACAAATCACCGATGCGGTTTTTGACAAAACAGGCACGCTCACCGAAGGCAAACTCTCTGTTGCCCAATGGCAAAACCTTTCAGGCAGCCTGAACGATGAAACGTTAATCGCCATTGCACAAACTTTGGAACAACAATCCGAACACCCTATTGCACAAGCCATTTTGGCTCTACCCAACACTTTCAGGCTGCCTGAAAACAGTCAAATTGAACAAAAACTAAATAAAGTTGGACACGGCATCAGTGCGCGTATCACTTTAAACCAAGACAGTTTGGTCTGGTCCATTGGCAAACCTGATTACGTTTCACAAATTGCAGGCAATATTCCAGACATTATTCATCAACTGTCGCAACAAGGAAGCGTTATTGCATTAGGCAATCAACAAGGTTTTCAGGCAGCTTTCTTGTTGCAAGACAACACCAAAACCGATGCCAGCGAAATGCTACAAAAATTGACACAACAAAATATTCAATTGCATATTTTAAGTGGCGACAATCAGGCAGCCGTTAGCCAGTTAGCCAGCACGCTTAACATCAAAAACTACCGCGCCCAAGCCACGCCAGAAGATAAATTACATTACGTACAAAACCTACAACAACAAGGCAAACGCGTTTTAATGTTAGGCGATGGCATCAACGATGCGCCAGTGTTAGCGATTGCCGATGTTTCCGTAGCCGTAGCAGGCAGTGCAGATGTTGCGCGTGATGGTGCAGACGTTGTCTTGCTACACGATGACTTTTCCGCACTGCCAACAATGCTCAATCAAGCCACGCGCACCAAAACCATTATTCGCCAAAATCTCGCTTGGGCAACCCTGTATAACTTATTGGTTGTACCACTTGCCCTTTTTGGTTTAGTAACCCCTTGGATTGCCGCACTGGGTATGAGTTTCAGCTCATTACTCGTTGTGTGGAATGCCTTACGTTTGCGCAAATAAACGTTCAGGCAGCCTGAAAAAGAAGATAACATTATGCCCCAATCAGTACCTCATTATCTCAACAATATTCGCATTATTCTTTCGCGCACCAGCCACCCAGCCAATATTGGTTCAGCTGCGCGTGCTATGAAAACAATGGGATTAAGTCAGCTAGTCATTGTTGCCCCCAATTTAATGGCAACGCCTATGACACCTAATCCCCCAGTTTATCAAGAAAATAACGCAGATTTCAGGCTGCCCGAAGAAAGCTTTATTCTCGCTTCTGGCGCGGCAGATGTATTAGAACGCGCAAAAATTGTTCCCACACTTGAACAAGCACTAGAAGGCACCACCATTAGTTGCGCACTCACTAGCCGCCGCCGCGAACTTACTTCCCCTTTAAAAAGTCCACGCGAACTCACACCCGAATTACTCACCGCCGCCCAAGTAGGACAACAAGTTGCGCTTGTATTTGGCAATGAAACTTTTGGAT
>JAFSQZ010000174.1 GCA_017446355.1 Neisseriaceae bacterium | reverse complement strand
GTTGCTGTTGCAGGTGGCACAGATTTTCCCGTTCGACAATGTTCAGTAATTGTGTCCGCTCCGCCACTAAATCCACCAGTCTCAACTCCCATTCCGATGATCGTTCATTCTTATGCCGTAGTATTCCGATTTCTTTCAGAATACTCTTCGCCGTGTCATCGCCATAGAGTTCGACAAGATACTGGAGTTTAAACAGCAAATCACAAACCACCACCGACCACAACATTACGACCGCAGAACGATAGTTCCCAGATATGTAGCAACTCAATACCTCCGCAAAGTATTCCTTGCTGCGCACATCAACAATATGTGATGCACGCTGTTCAATAGAGTATTCGTCAAGTATTTTCATCCGTCACACATCGTCCAATTTGTCATCATTGTTGCAATGTTTCTATGTTTCATACACATAGCGTAGAAGCTAATTTTATATTGCAGAAACGAACAATTACCGCACAATTTCCAGTTCATGCAGAAGAAAAGCGAGAACAAGGTAGATACTATCTTTCCAGTCAAGCCTAAATTGCAAAAAAACTCACACAGTTTGGGCTTGATAAACGGTTTGGTGTTTGAGTACACCAAAACAAATGTGTACCAATCGGCGCATACTAGCCCCAATCGCTTGCATTTTTGTTTTGCCACGAGCCAACAAACGCTCATAATGAGCTTGAATATCAGGATTGTAACGCTTGGCAATAATGGCTGGCATATACAGTAAAGCCCTTATTTTGCTGCTGCCACGTTTGCTCAACATGACTTTGCCTTTATATTTACCCGATTGTCTTTCTTTGGGAATTAAACCCAAAAAGGCTGCCATTTGTGCTGCGCTGATAAATTGTCGGCTGCGGTACAATACCGCCATGTGCAAGGAAGTTTCTTTGCCCACAGCAGGAATGCTTTGCAATAGCTTAATATCGTGTTTTAAATCAGGGTGTTGGTCAATGTGATTGTCCACATCGTTTTGCAAGTCGGCAATATTTTGTTCCAAAGCCGCAATCATTTGGTTCAATGATAACAACACTTTCTCGGGTGTATTGGCGATTTGGGCTGAATGTAAGCGATTATTTTCACGTTGTAAATCGGCTTTCAAAGCGTCCAAACGAGCCAATTTGGCTTTAAGCTGGCGAATGTGGAGCGGTTCAGGCTGCCATAATTCAATGTCTATGGTGGGCGTTGCGCCATACAAGGCAATCACTTTGCTGTCGCTTTTGTCGGTTTTGTGTACCGTCCCCAGAGATTTGGCAAAATCAAGGATATACTTGGGATTAACGATACTCACTTTAATGCCTTTGTCGTGCAAAAAATATGCCAACAACTCGTGATAAACGCCCGTTGCTTCCATAATCACATGAATGGTAGATAAATCAGTGGTGATGTTTTTCTCAATCCATTCAATGAATTTCAGGCAGCCATCGGGGTTGTTGTCCAAAATTTTGCTGCGGATGCTGCGTTTGCGGATGTCTTTAAGGTAGGCAATGTCCCATTTTTGTTGAGAAACATCAACGCCTACAATATGTTGAATGCTGTCCATCATGGTGTCTTTCCTTGTTCATGCAGTGTCTGCGAGCCAAATCGCGCACTTGGATACTATTCAGATTAAACTGATGGGAAACAGAGCAGGTTCATCTACATTACAGCGTCATTGCACTCAGGGTGGGCTCAATTTCCTGCTCTGTTTGGTTTTTGTGTGCATAATACGTTTTTATCCACACATTTGGAAAGATACAAGGGTGGGCAACTTGTTGCCCACCCTACGATTTATTTCAAATTTGCTTTGAAAAATTCTTCAAATTTATCAAACGGAATTTTTTTATCGTATAAATCCGTGTGATTTGCCCCTTTGACAATAAACAATTCCTTATTTTTACTGCCGATAGTCTTAAAAGCGTCTTCGCTAAAATAACGAGAGTGGGCAATTTCGCCGTGTGCCATTAAAACAGGCGTTTTCAGTTCATCGGCGTAGGTTAAAATTTTATCGCTCATCAAGGCAAGGGCGTTGGTATTGCTCCACGCAGTTTCTGAACCAATCGAGCGTTTGTGATAGCCACGCTTGGTGCGGTAGTAGTCTTTGTATTCACGCAAAAATAAAGCGTCCGAATCTTTGACCTGCGATAGACCATTGGCAGGATAACTGGTTTTGCCACTCTCGGCATCTGCCCAGCGTTGCAAATTTAGATTTTTTTTCGCTTCAAATCGAGCATTCTCATCAACGCTATCGTTGTAGCCTTTGGCGGTAACGCGTGTCATATCATACATTGTGGTGGTTGCCACCGCTTTAATCCGCGTATCGCTAATCGCCGCATTCAGAGCAAATCCGCCCCAACCGCAAATGCCCAAAATTCCGATTTTGTCTCGATCTACAAAGGATTGCGTGCCTAAAAAATCTACCGCCGCACTAAAATCTTCCGTGTTAATATCAGGGCTGGAAATGTCTCGCACTTCGCCGCCGCTTTCGCCTGTGAAACTGCCGTCAAACGCAAGCGTTACAAAACCGCGTTCTGCCAGAGTTTGTGCGTGCAGTCCGCTTGTTTGCTCTTTCACCGCACCGTAAGGACCGCTAATCGCAATCGCAGGCAGTTTGCCGTCTCGTTTTTTCGGCAAATACAAATCGCCCACCAGCGTAATGCCATAGCGGTTTTTGAATGTAACTTTTTTGTGTTCCACCTTGTTACTTTGTTTGAACACCTTATCCCATTCACTCACCTGCGACACAGGCAAATTGGGATTTGTTGCGTTTTGTGCATAAATCATCGGACTTACTCCTAACATAAAAATCGCCAAAGTTAAGGCGGAAAATGCAGATTTTGCTTTCATTTGAATGCTCCTTACTGTGAATTGCATTCATCATAACAAGAGATAATGTGCAGAAAAATAGACAAAAATGAATAAGATTTATCGTTTTGTGATATAAATAACAGATTTTCAGGCAGCCTGAAAAAAGGAAAATTTATGCAGCACAACGCATTCAAAACACTTTCATTTATTGCGATGAAGCACTACCGCAAACT
>JAFSQZ010000173.1 GCA_017446355.1 Neisseriaceae bacterium | reverse complement strand
TAATTTGTAACAAAATAATTAAAATAATTGAAGACAATGAAAGGGTTAGTAATCCAGTGCTTTGATTTTTTTAGCTGCTTGGCGAGCATAAAAAAGAATCATACCTAATTTGGCGTCAGGTATGGTGGTTAAAACTAAAACCAAATCTTCAGTTGCCTGTATCAATTGAATTAAGCCATCATCACCTTGAATAGTGGTTTGTGTTAAATTACCAACAAATAATTCTTTAGTGGCGCGTTGACCAAGAGAGAGCATAGCAGCCGTCATACCACCAACACGGTCTTCATTGGATTCATCAGCTAAAAGAGAAGCAACAGGTAAGCCGTCGCTGGAAACAATAGCAGATGAGATGATGTCTGATGTTTGGTTGTGAAGTTCTTGAAGAATTTCTTCTAAAGGATTACTCATGGTTTAAACCCTTTCATTCTTTCTGTTGTGTTGTAAATGTTGATTTTTAAAATGATTCAAGCAGTTTTGGGTTTCAGGCTGCCTGAATGTTTTATCCTTGTGCTTTTGCTTGGCGTTCTTGCTCCAATAGTTCTGCATAAAGTTTGGTGCAAGCTTCTACTTGTGAACGTGGTGGTTTGCGACGTACAGAAGTGTAGCCAACAACTTTACCATGACGAATATTGGGAATGACTGTTGCATAAACCCAATAAAAACCGCCATCTTTACGTAAATTTTTTACATACCCATGCCATTTTTTGCCTTCTGCTAAATCGCCCCATAAGCCTTTAAATGCAATGGCTGGCATATCTGGGTGGCGTAAAATGCTGTGGGCAGCTCCCAATAGTTCATCGCGTTCCCAACCGCTCATCATTACGAACGCATCATTAACGTGAGTAATAATACCGTCTAAATCAGTGCGCGAAGTAATCAAACGACCGTCAGGAAACATAGTTTCTTCTTCGGTACAGTAAGCAATGTAGCTTTGACCGTAGTAGTTGGTCATTTGATGTGTGGTGTGCGAAACCGTTGGAACAGGCATTTGTGGTTGAAACATTTTGGGTTTGGGTTGATATAGTGATGCATCCATATGATTCTCCTAGATGAGAATTGCTTATCTCTTTGTAAGGGATTAAGGGGTATTTTAAACTGAAACTGTGTGAAATGGAAATTTTTGTCAATTATTTTGTTGGAGATGTTTTCTTTTTTAGACGGAGTTGATTTTAGACTGGTTTGGTTAAGCTCTTAAATGTAATACTTTGGTTGTTTTCGTTGAGCGAAAAGTGAGATGTGTTTTCTTTTTGACACAGTGCTTGGATAAGATAATGGGTTTTGTAGCAATGAAAAGCATAAATAGTGCTGGAATTTTATACGCAACTTAACATTTGCAAACAAAAAATAGATGGCTTTATTGAAAATTAACCATAAAAACCTAGTATTTTTGTCAAGAATAAGCGATAATGATTCGTTGCTGAAAGGCAAAAATCATTACAAAAAATGAAAACTTTACACAATACATCAAGTAAGTGGAAGGAGCAATATAATGACCGCATTTACATTACCAGTACCCACAGGTCATGGCAGCTTGGAGCAATACATTGCTACTGTAAACAGTTTGCCAATGCTTACTTTGGAAGAAGAAATTGATTTAGCAAAACGTCAAATGCGCGGTGATTTAGAAGCTGCGAAACAGTTGATTTTGTCTCACTTGCGCGTGGTGGTTTCTATTGCGCGTGGTTATGATGGTTACGGTTTGAGCCAAGCTGATTTAATTCAAGAAGGTAATATTGGTTTAATGAAAGCGGTGAAACGTTTTGAACCATCACGTGGCGCACGTTTGTTTTCATTCGCGATTCACTGGATTAAGGCTGAAATTCACGAGTTTATTTTGCGTAACTGGCGTTTGGTACGTATTGCTACCACTAAACCTCAACGTAAGTTGTTTTTTAATTTACGCAGTATGCGCAAAAGCTTGGCAGCCTTGTCGCCCAAAGAGGCGCAAGAAATTGCTGATGATTTGGGGGTGAAAGTAAGCGAAGTGATGGAAATGGAGCAACGTATGATGGGACATGATGTTGCTTTGTTGGCAGATAATAATGAAGACGATGACAATTTTGCGCCTATTGATTGGTTAAGCGATACCGAAAGTCAGCCCGACCATCAGATTGCTAAACAAGCCCATTATGCTTTGCAAACAGAAGGTTTACCAAATGCGTTGGCAAAATTGGACGAGCGTAGTCGTTATATTGTAGAGAGTCGTTGGTTGCAAGATGATGGTGGTTTGACTTTGCACGAGTTGGCAGCAAAATATAATGTTTCTGCTGAACGCATTCGTCAAATTGAAGCTAAAGCTTTGGAAAAATTACGCGGTTTCTTGCAAAAAGAGAATGATGATTACATTAGTTGATAAAAGAGCCAAAACAAATGTTTTGGCTCTTTTCTTTTTGTTATTGATGCAATAGCATTCCTGCTAGTTCACGAACATCTTTTTCTAAATCAAACAATTTATCGTTTTTATATTCGGCTTCGGCAGTGTCCATTTTTTTGTAAATGTACATTTTGGCGTAGAAGTTTTTACGTTCTTCTTCACTTTGTGGTAACTCAATACCTTGTAGTAACAAACGAGAAGCCTCTTGTTTGAAATTTAATTCATTACATATGCGCAAAAGTGTCAATGAAGATTCATCTGCTGGCAGTTTGCTTGAATCTTGGGGCATAAATACTTGTTGAATTAAATGTCTATTTAATTCAGGACTTAATTCAAAAGCGTGCGCTTTCCAAGCCATTAGTATCTGTTCACTTTCTGCTTTGCTTATGTTGGCACGATTTAATTCTTTTATTTTTTCTTGTGCTGTTTGTAGCATTTCTTGGTTTTGTACCAAACCATAAACAGGGTAAGCAATGATATGAATGGCTGCTGTAGTGTTGCTATTCCATTGTGTATTGATGATGTTTTGTAATTCACTAACGGTTTGTTTTGCTTTGCCAAATAAACCTTTTTGTGCATATCTTGAAGCACGTGTTGACAATACTTCTGCACGAGTTAATGTGATTTGCTCATTGAATTGTTTTTGCGTGTCATTGTCTTTGATATTTTTTAATTGTTCTTCTGCCATTCTTAAAAAGGTTTCTGATATTTCTTTGCGAACGGCACCTGCTTTTGCTGCATACATTAAGACGGCTATTTTATCTTCTGCACTGGGTAAGTGTTTAATGTATTCTTGTAATTGTTTTTCTTCACTTTTTGAACCAGTTTTTGCCAATAATTTTGCAGAAATATGTGCATTCATACGTGTCAATATGCTTGGGTCAACATTTTTGTTTTTGCTGAATTGTTGCGCCACTTCTTTTGCACGACTGATTTGGTCAATAGTCAATAAAAAATCCACGTATTCAGGCACGAGTTTCCAATTAGTGTTTTCAGGCAGCCTGTAAATAGTGTTATCGTTTGTGGTCATATAATTTTGTTCAGGCAGCTCTGGGGCGTTTTGTATTTGCGCACTCATTTGATTGGACACCGAAACCAATGAATCTTCATCAATAGTGGCACCATTGGCACCTGC
>JAFSQZ010000172.1 GCA_017446355.1 Neisseriaceae bacterium | reverse complement strand
TTTATCCAAGTAAACACGCGTTGCGCTGTCCAATACTACGCCGTCTGAAATGTCTTCGCTGTCCACTTGTTTGAAAGACGCACCAACGTCTTTGGCATTTTTAATATCAGAATTGTTGTGAATAAGATTTTTTAACAACTCTAAATTTTTAATCCCAACCAATGAAGAAACCGATAACACATCATTTTGAATATTCCATTCTTCTCGGTTCTGAATGTCGCAGATACTTTCAAGAAATTCATCAGGGCTATTTATCGCGCCCAGCATAGAGTTGTTAACGCGTTCTTCACCCAGTGCCAAACTCATCATTGAATAAATTTCAATAGGCGAATTGGTAACGGGTGTCGCGGTTAGCAATAATACGCCGTCTTTACGTGGATTGTTATTGCGGATTAACCAAGTTTTCACGTTAATATCAATCGCGCGTGCGGATTTTGTGCTAGATGGCAAGCCTTTAATACGCGTCATTTTTAAAGCGGTTTTCGCGTTTTTAAAGTGATGTGCTTCGTCCACAATCACCGCATCAATACCCAAGTCTTCAAAATAAGGCGCGTTTTCCAGTTTATTTTTACCAGCGATTTCTGCGGCTAAATTTTCTTTTTTGGCAGCTGCTTTTTCGTTTTTAGACGCGTTTTGACTTTCCGCGAAACTTTTATCCACGCGCCCTAAATAAAATAAATAATCTTTAACGCTTTCTTCACGTAAACGGATTTTTTCAAATGCCTGTTGCGTAATGAAAATTTTATTGTGTTTGTTTTCTAAAATCACGTTCAAATCACGTGCATAATTTTTAGAATTCACAACAAAATCACCGTTTCTATCAATATCACCACCAACAAACAAACAACGGTCTTTTTCATTGTCTTTAAGGTATTTTCTAACTTCCTTGTTCCAGTTACTCATCACGCTGTTCGGCAAAACAAAACAGATTTTTTTCTTCGTGCCTGTTTCCAGTGCATATTGCGCTGTGGCAATGCCTGTGAATGTTTTACCCAAGCCCACGCCAAAAGCGTTAATACCACTAAATTCACGCGCCATTTTGCGCACGAAAGCATTTTGATAGCCGTGCAACTTAATATCGCTGTTTGCGCCGTTAATGGATAACGCGCTTTCGTCATCTGTTTTTTCAAAATAAAGATTTTTAGGGTCTTTCGCTTTTTGTCGGATCTTGTCTAAAAATTCATAATCTGTTTTTAGCCAAATATTAAATTCTGCATCAAGTTCCACAATTTTCTCGCGCACTTTTTGCAATATTTCGGCTTCTGTTAAATCGCGCCAGCGGTTTTTTTCTCGGTCATAAAAATAGATTTTAATACCGCCGTGCGTTACCGTACCATTTTGTAAATAATGTCCAATACGTGAGTAAATTTTATCTTCATCGTTTCTCGCTTTGCCATCAATTTTTATGCCATTTTCAGCATAAACGGCGTGAAAACCATTTTTTTCTAGTTTTGCATCTAAAAAACGTTTCAACAAAGACTTATCTACAAATGGGCTGCGCATTGAAAATGCCATACTAGAAACATCAATATCTGGTGTGCGCTGTTTTGCTTGTTCACGCATTTTTTCTAGTTTTGCTTTAATTTCAGGCGTTTTGGCTGCCTGAATATCCGCGTCTATTTTCGCCAAGCATTCAGCAACATTGCCAACAAAATAATCATCGGCTTTCATTGCTGTTGTGCCATTAGCGTTAATGCACCAGTCATCGCTTTCAAGCGGATTGATGTTCAAAGATTGCAATTTCTCAATAGGCAGTTCAAGTGTGCCATTCAAATATTGGAATTGTTCAATTTTTTTCTCATCGCTTAATTCTTGTTTGATTTCAGATTGAATGCCTTTCCAAACATTTGAAAAGCCTGTTTTTTTATTCCAATGCAATTTAATGGCGTCATTTGCCTTTTTAAAGACATTTAATTTTTTATCCAGCACAATATTTTTCTTCATTTCTTCGGATAATTCAGGATATTCAACAGTGTTATCGCTACTGTCAAAATTATCCAACACGTATTGCACGGATAAGCCTGTTAAAACGCGTTTAAATTGCTGTTCACGTTTATTTTCGTCCACCAGTTCAATATTGGTTAACAATGGCATAATCCAGCTAGGAATAATACCGTATTGCGCCGTATTGATTAAATGCGCATACATCGCCAGCGCGTTTTTAGCACTTACATTTTCTTCAAACGCCATTAACGGATTTTCTAATTTAGATAAAACATCGTTCGCAAAGCTTTCTGTTTCGCTTTCGCTTTGTTCAACAGCGTTAAAAGTTAAACCATCAAACACATAAGCTTGTCCGTTTTGATGAATAACATCACCAGCATTGTAAATCAGCGGTCCAGTTTCGGTTTCTTCAAGCAACGCCCAATCAATGCGACTGCCTTTAAATTTTTTAATCGCTTTGGCAATATTGGCTACGCTATCGTTATTGATAACGGCGTAAACTTTTTTCTTATCGCCGTTCGCATCTGTTCGCCAGCTTTCTATTTCAGTTTCTTCGCCAAAAATAAATTTTTTGTTTTCAGGCAGCCTGAAATATTGACCATCAATATATTTATCCCACATTACTTTTGCTTGCGCCAAAACATCAGGATTTTGCGCTTGCAATTCTTCAATTTTTTCAATGGTTTCTTTTTTGTATTTACGATAGAAAATCACATCAGTTGCCACATCGGCAGACGCTGTACCAAATACACTATTCGGTAAACGATACGCGCCAATAAATTCAGCAATTTGTGAAGTCAACACACGAGCATTTTTTGCTTTACCGCCCTTATTATCAAGGAATGATGCAGGGACAATAAAACACGCCAAACCGCCATAACGCAATTTATCCAAGCTACGCAAAACAAAATAAGTTTGTAGGTTTTCTTTTTGAAATTTACCGTCTTTATTGCGGTGTTTGCGCAAAGAAACATCACCAAAAGGCACGTTCGTAACAATTGCGTCAACAGAATTATCAGGGATATTTTTCGCCATCTCTTCAAAAGATGCGGTTTGGACGTGATAATTATCGCCACCGTTCACCAAGCGATTGACTTGTGCGCTTGTTTCGTCCATTTCAATCGCCTGAATAACCGTGTTTTTCGGTGCATACGCGCCAAAAATACCACTACCAGCGCAAGGGTCTAAAACTTTACCGCCATTAAATCCCATTTCTTCAACCGCTTGCCACATCGCTTGTGCAATGGGAGCAGGGGTGTAGTATTCGTGTGGGCTACCCGTTTTGCCATCACGCGATTTCAAACCGCCACCACTGCCTGAATATTTTGCTAATGTCGCTTTTTGTGCAGGCGTAATGTTTTCAGGTGTTAACTCACCTTTATCGGCTTTATCCAACAAGTCAAAAACCGCATTATTGTCTTTTTGTCGTTGCGTTTTGGTTTTGTTTTCGTCAAACTGATAATATTGTGAATTGTTTGATTTTTCAGTATTTTCTACGGTTTCTGAAAAACTTTCATTTGATTTATTGACTTCTTCATTGTTTTCATCATTCAGGCTGCCTGAAACTTCTTCTTCTTCGTCCTTAATCTCGTTGCCATTTTCATCAATCACTTGCAAAATGGTTAAGACTGCATTATCATCTGTTTCATCGTGGGCAATTCCCCCAAAGGTATTATCCATTATTGGATTACTGGGGAGGCGTTCACAACTAGGGGCTAATTCTCCATTCAAGTCCATTGACTTGATAGATGGGAGAAAATGCCCCTTATTTTTCAGGCTATCAAATGCCACAACT
>JAFSQZ010000171.1 GCA_017446355.1 Neisseriaceae bacterium | reverse complement strand
CGCCCAGGGGGAATTGAACCCCCGTTACCGCCGTGAAAGGGCGATGTCCTAACCGCTAGACGATGGGCGCATAAGAAACTTTTTCTGGCGCACCCGGAGCGATTCGAACGCCCGACCCTCTGGTTCGTAGCCAGATACTCTATCCAACTGAGCTACGGGTGCGTAAAAAAGACCGCTATTTTACAATGTAATTTCTAAAACTGTCAAGATTTATTTTCAAGTCCAGCAAAAAAACGTATAATACGACCAAAATTTTAAGTTAAGATTATGTCTTCTTTTTCACTTTTATCTGATTTTTTCAAACAATTTCAAATACCTATTGTGATTTTGGATCTTGAAACCACAGGTGGTGATTTGTATCAAGATCGCATTACCGAAATTGCTTTTTTGCATTTTTATCAAGGTGAAGTGCATACTTTTTCACAGTTGGTGCAACCGCAACAAAATATTTCTTCTTTTGTTGCCCAGCTAACAGGGATTACCGATGAAATGTTGGTTGATAAGCCTTTGTTTGGTGAGATTTGGGCTGAAATTGAACCTTATTTACGTGGCAGTTTGTTGATTGCACACAATAGTCAATTTGACTATGCTTTTTTGCGCCACGAAACACGGCGACAATACATTTCATTTGCGATGCATACGCTGTGTAGCGTTAAATTATCACGACGTTTGTATCCTATGTTTCATAAACACAGTTTGGACGCGATTATTGAACGACATCATTTGCCGATTCAATCACGCCATCGCGCGTTAAGTGATGTGTTGAGTTTGGCGCATTTTTTGCAACTGGCTTTATCTGAACAAGGCGAACAAGTGCTGTATGAAACGATGCAAAGTCTTGTTAATCCTAAATTATTGCCCAAAGATTTGCCAGCGTCTTTGTACCGCGATATTCATCAATTATCGGATTATTATGGTGTAACATTGTGGTACAACCATCAAGGCGAGCTGGTGTCGCTGCAAACGCATGAGAAAACATTTAGTGAGTGTGTGTGGCAATTGCGTCGTCAACCAACATTGGCACAAAACATTCAGCACATTTCATTTTATCCTGCTATCGGCGCACTACACGCCTATGCCATTAAGGCAAAATTAGTACATCAACATCAATGGTTGTCCAATGAGCAAACAGGACGGCATACCATTGTTTTCAGTTATGGTGATGATGGCTGCCTGAAAGCACGTGTACGAGAATTAAAAACAGGTTTTCAGGCAGCTGCACCAACAGGTTTATTTTTTAACAACAAAGCTGCTAAACGTGCGTTACACGAATGGGCAAAACAACATCATATTTGCCCAACACAGTTAGGTATTTTGCCCAATGAACTTCCGAAAAATGCGCCTTGCCCTGCGTTTTTGGTTAATGGGTGCACGAGTGCTTGTCAAAACCAAGACAGTGAAGCGCACAATTTAGCTGTTCAGGCAGCATTGTCTGCTTTGCCCATTAGCGATTGGGGAAAACAAACGCAATGCACTTTCCTTGAAACCGATGATATGACAGGAGAAGAACTTGCTTTTATCGCTGAAAGTGGCGCATTGTATTGTGGTGAATTGGGTTGGTATGCAGAATGCGGTTTATTGGACGTTTTTAAACGTTATCACAAATCAAAAAAGACCAAAAACCTTTCAAAACAATCTATTAAATAAAATTGTGTGATAAATTGCGTTTAATGTGAAACCACGTACTGTTTGGACAGTGTACGCCAAACAGTACTGTTTTCATTTTGTATCAATTATCTGAAAAACTGTTATACTTTTGCCTTTTTTGGGTTGCTTAAATGTTTTCAGGCAGCCTGAAAATAATTTAATTATTTAATTTTGTAAGGAATCAAAATGTTTGGAAAAGCAGGTTTAGGTGGCTTGATGCAACAAGCTCAAAAAATGCAGGAAAATATCAAAAAAGCACAAGAACAATTGGCACAAACAGAAGTAGAAGGTCAAGCAGGTAATGGCTTGGTAAAAGTGGTGGCAACGTGCGCTCATGCCGTGCGTAAAATTGAAATCAGTCCAGATTTAATCAGTGAAGCTGTGGACGATAAAGAAATGTTGGAAGATTTGATTTTGGCCGCTTTACAAGATGCATTTAGCAAAGGTGAAGAAGTTTCTGCTGCCAAAATGTCGCAATTCACACAAGGCTTGCCTCCTGGTTTTGGACAACTTTTTAAATAAATGTGGAGCGTAAAATCAGTATGATTAAAGTGGGTATCGTTATGGGCAGCAACAGCGACTGGCCTGTTATGCAACAAGCTGCACGAATTTTGGAACAATTTGGTGTGGCATATGAAGCCAAAGTGGTGTCAGCGCATCGTACGCCAGACTTAATGTTTGAGTATGCTAAATCCGCCAAAGAACGTGGTTTGCAAGCCATTATTGCAGGGGCAGGCGGTGCCGCACATTTGCCAGGTATGATTGCATCGCAAACCACAATTCCTGTATTGGGCGTGCCTGTACCCAGCAAATATTTGCGTGGCGAAGACAGTTTATTGTCTATTGTGCAAATGCCTAAAGGTGTGCCTGTTGCAACTTTTGCCATCGGTGAAGCAGGTGCAGCAAATGCTGCTTTGTTTGCTGTGTCAATGTTGGCAAACCAAGACAGCAAGTTGGCTAATCAATTAGCAGATTTTCGCACCAAACAAACCCAAACTGTTTTGGATATGACTCTAGAACCTTTGGCTTAAATGCAAGGAAAATAATAAAGCTGCCTGAATATGAATAAATGTTTAGGTGGCTTTTTGTGTTAATTGATGGGACTGACGTAGATTAGCCCCTAAATTTAAATGCTTAAAAAATGAAAAACCTCTTTTTTTACAGTAAAAAAAGAGGTTTTTCTTGACCAACTAAAAGGAGTATTAGGAGTTTTTTATGAACTTAAGGTGGCGAGCCTAGCCCTTGGCACTGACTTTTTTAAGTGGGCTGCTGACTTCCGCCCCTGACCCGTTGCTCAAAATCATCATGCAAGGAGACCCGCCGTAAAGGAGCGGTATTATACACGCTGCCTGAATTTATGCAAGTATTCTTTTAAGTTATTGTTTTTCCAAAGCATCAATAAATAATGCGGCAACGTTAATATCGGTTTGCGCACTGATTTCTTGAAAACCTGTTGGGCTGGTTACGTTTACTTCGGTTAAATAATCACCTATCACGTCCAAACCTGCTAACAAAATGCCACGTTTTTTCAATTCAGGTGCTAAAGCTTCGGCAATTTCTCTGTCGCGTGCAGACAATTCTTGTGCAACGCCACGTCCACCAACGGCTAAATTACCACGCGTTTCGCCTTGTTGTGGAATACGCGCCAAAGCAAACGGTACGACTTTACCATCAATCACCAAAATGCGTTTATCCCCTTTGACAATATCGGGAATGTAACGTTGCGCCATAATGGTGCGTGTATCCGAACGCATTAAGGTTTCTAAAATACTGCCAATATTGGGGTCGTCTGTGCGTAAACGGAAAATGCCCATTCCGCCCATTCCATCTAATGGTTTCACGATAATGTCTTGATGTTCTGCCAAAAACTGTTTGATTTCTTGGGCTTGCGTGCTGACCAAAGTTGGCGTTGTCCATTCAGAAAAGTTTAAAATCGCTAATTTCTCATTAAAATCGCGCATAGATTGACCACTGTTGTACACTTTCGCACCTTGTTTTTCGGCAAAGGAAAGTAATTGTGTGGCGTATAAATATTGCAAATCAAATGGTGGGTCGGTACGCATCACCACTGCATCAAATTCGGTTAAGGCTGCCTGAAAGGTTTCTTGCGTGTTGAACCAAATGTGTTCTGGGTGTTTTAAATCATTGGGCAAATCCAAGCTGATTTTGTTGACGCTTGCCATCACTTTGCCCGCTTT